>NZ_KV826331.1:0-219462 GCF_001835895.1 Staphylococcus sp. HMSC034C12
ATTTTTAGTCATCAGTCCAATTTATTATAGAGCCGAAAGAATTCTATTTGAATATCTTTTCTTGCTCTCATCATTAAATTAAATAATAAAATATTTAATATTAGAATTTTAAGTTTTTAAATTTATCACCAAAAACGTCACCTAATGTTGGATTGTCTTCATCTGTTTCATTAGATAAATATGATTGAGTTGTAGCTTCGTCACTTTCAATCACATCTTCATTTGGTAATGTAGCTTTAATAGATAAAGAAATACGCTCATTTTCTTCATCAATACCTAAAATTTTAACGCTCACTTGTTGTCCTGGTTCTAACACTTCACTTGGTGTACCAATATGTTTATGAGCAATTTCTGAAATGTGTACAAGTCCTTGAACACCAGGAGCAATTTCCACAAAAGCACCAAAGTTAGCCAAGCGAATTACTTTACCTTCGATAACGTCGTTTTCGTGGAATTTACCTTTAATATTTTCGAATGGAGTTGGTAAAGTATCTTTAATAGATAAAGAAATACGCTCAGAATCTTTTTCAACAGATTTAACTTTAACGTCCACTTCTTGTCCAACGCTTACCACGTCTTCAGGAGATTGAACATGCTCATGTGATAATTCTGATACGTGAACTAATCCATCAACGCCACCAATATCTACAAAAGCACCAAAGTTAGTAAGACGAGCAACTTTCCCTTTGATAACGTCCCCTTCATTAAGTGAATCTAATAACGATGCTTTTTTAACGTCATTTTCAGCTTGTTCAACTGCTTTACGGCTTAAAATGACTCTATTATTTTCAGGATCTAATTCTTCTACTTTAAGACGAATTGTTTGTCCTTCAAATACAGAGAAATCTTCAATGAAATCAGTTGAAATGAGTGACGCAGGAACGAATCCTCTTTGGCCCACATCCACAACTAAGCCACCTTTAACTACTTCAGTAACTTTAGCTTCGATTACTTCGTCATTATCAAGCTTTTCTTGTAAATATTCATATGATTTTTCGGTTTCAAGTTGACGTTTTGATAAAATGTAAGCGCCTGATTCATTTTCTTCGTCAATTTCAATTTTGGTTACATATGCTTCAATTTCATCACCTTCTGAAATAATCTCACTTGGATTTTCAATGTGATGAGTTGAAAGTTGGCTAATTGGAATAATTCCATTATATTTAGCCCCATCAATATGAACTACTACTTGTTTATCTTCAACTTGTTGAACTTTTGCAGTGACTTTGTCACCTTCTTTAATATCATTAATCATTGATTCATTGAATTCTTCAGTCATCATGTTTGCCTCCTTATACACTACATAACTATAACATCTTATAAACACAAGGAATTGTCAAGAAATACCCCTTTAGTTTCATAAGTTTTTAAAAAATATATCATTTTTTAAAATTATTTAATATTGAGCAATAGAAAAAATATATTTATTAATATCAATAAAAATCGAAACTTATGATTGAATATAAGATTAAGAAAATTTATTGTTTATATTTCCATAATTAATTATATATAACTAAAATAGCTATTTAAAATAATTCGCTTATATTTTAGTCATTTGACGAATTAAATTAAATAGCTATGTACAAAAATTACAGATTCTCTACTAATTTTAATATTTCTTCAGTTACTTCTTCTATAGTTTTACTCGTTGTATCCACTGTTATAGCATCTTCCGCTTTTCTTAAAGGTGAAATATCACGATTCATATCGTAATGATCTCTTTCTTCAATTTCTTTTTTTAATTGATTTAAAGTGGAAGAAATGCCACGTAATTCATTCTCTTTTTGTCTTCTTTCAGCTCTTTCATCTACAGAGGCAATCATATATACTTTTAACTCAGCATCTGGAAGAACGACGGTACCAATATCTCTACCGTCCATAACAATTCCTTTTTTTATTGCTAATTCTTTTTGTTTTTGTACGGCGTATGTGCGTACAGGTTCTTTTGATGCAACATATGAAACATGTTGCGTGACATCATTTTCTCTTAGATAGTCTGTCACATCCTCGTTATCTAAAATAATTCGTTGTCCTTTTGATGGATTGTAAGTTAATTCTAAAGAAGTATGATTAATTAAATTTTGAAAATCTTCAGGAGCATCTTGCTTTAAATATTTATACGTTATTGCACGATACATTGCACCAGTATCGACATAAATCATTGATAATTTACTAGCCACTTGTCTTGCAATTGTACTTTTTCCAGCAGCAGCAGGACCATCTAATGCAATATTAATTGGATTCATAACATTTTTCCTTTCTTGTTGTTTTATCTGTATTATTTTATCATAAATATATATTTTAAAAATAGGAGGAGTTTAATGAAAAAAATACTTGTTATTCATACAGGTGGAACAATTAGTATGTCTCAAAATCAACTCAATCAGGTCGTTACAAATGACATCAATCCTATTTCATTACATAAAAACATCATAGGTCAATATGCAAATGTATATGAAATAAGTCCCTTTAATGTCCCATCACCACATATCACACTTTCTCATGTAATAAAGTTAAAAGACATCATTATTAAGGAATTTTCTAAGAATCATTATGATGGATGTGTGATTACACATGGCACAGATACGTTAGAAGAAACAGCTTATTTGCTCGATTTAACAATCGATATAAGTCAACCTATTGTTATAACAGGTGCGATGCGTTCATCAAACGAGATTGGTTCAGATGGGCTATATAATTTTATTTCAGCAATTAGAGTTGCAACTTCATTAGAAGCTTCTGATAAAGGCGTGATGGTCGTATTTAATGACGAAATACATACTGCGAGAAATGTTACTAAAACACATACTTCGAATATCAATACCTTTCAGAGTCCTAATCAAGGCCCTTTAGGTATCTTAACTAAAGATCGTGTTCAATTCTATAATCGTCCATATCGACAAACAGTATTTCCAAGAATAGATGAGAGTTTAAATGTGCCATTAATTAAAGCGTATATGGGGATGACTAAGGATGTTTTAGAATTTTATGCTCAACAAAATGTTCAAGGTATAATTATTGAAGCGTTAGGCCAAGGTAACTTACCCCCAAGTTGTTTAAAAGGTATTGAATCGTGTGTCAAAAAAGATATTCCTATCGTACTTGTGTCTCGCTCATTTAATGGCATTGTAAGTCCAGTATATGATTATGAAGGTGGAGGTTTTCGATTAGCTGAAGAGGGACTTATTTTTTCTAACGGATTAAATGGCCCTAAAGCAAGATTAAAACTTTTAATTGGTTTAAGTAATCATATGAATCACAAGGAATTGAAAGAATACTTTGAAACTTAAAAAAGAGAGAAACAATGATGATGCACTCATTGTTTCTCTCTTTTAATTAAAATAAATGAAATTTAACTTTCTAGTGGAGTTTGTTTTTTTCTTAAAATATTTTGAGCGATAATGCCACCATGGTATTTACCGTTTTCAATGAAAATTGAATTATTATCATTACCAGCTGCTATAACACCAGCAATATAACAGTTTTCCACATTTGTTTCATACGTTTCTTTGTTATAAATTGGAGCTGTTCCAAATTCATTAGTATGAATATCTATACCAATAGATTGTAAAAACTCATAGTCTGGATGATAACCAATCATTGCAAAAACAAAGTCATTTGGTATTGTTACTGTTTCACCATTTTTTTCATAAGTTACTGAATGTTGAGTGATTTCAGTAACATTTGCATCAAATTCCATATCGATTTTTTCATGGTTAACTAAAGATTCAAAATTTGGTAAAATCCAAGGTTTAATTGCTGCTGAATATCGATCTCCACGATATAATACAGTCACATTTGCCCCAGCCTTTTCCAATTCCAAAGCTGCATCTACTGCAGAATTCTTACCTCCAATAACCACAACATCTTGATTGAAGTATGGATGTGCTTCTTTAAAGTAATGTTTAACCTTAGATAAATCCGCACCTTTAACATCTAAAGTATTATGTTGACCGTAATAACCAGTCGCAACTGTTAAAAATTTACATTCATACACGTCTTTAGTTGTTGTAATTGTAAATTTATTTCCAATTTTTTTAACTGTTAATACTTCCTCAAAAGGATGTACATTCAACTGATGAAATTTTACTACTTCTCTATAATAGACAAGTGCTTGGTTACGACGAGGTTTACTTTCCTCTACAATAAATGGCACATCGCCAATACTTAATTTATCGCTAGAAGAGAAAAAAGTTTGATGCGTAGGATAATGATAAATGGCATCTACAATATTACCTTTTTCAATTACTAGTGTTTCTATGCCTTTTTTCTTTTGCTCAATGGCTGCACTTAAACCACATGGGCCTCCACCAATAATAATACTTTCAATTGTTTGCATGTTTAATGGCCTCCTTTAATCACTAACATATTATATCAGTTTACTGATATATTTCTAAATAAAAATATTTACATTATTATTTACTTATCTTCAAATGAACATAAAAAAGATACACCATTTTAGGTGTATCTTTTTTAATACATTCAGATATTATTGAGGAATAACTAATTTTTGACCATTTACAATATTATTACTAGTTAAGCCATTAGCTCGTTTTAATTTATTTACATTTTCAACTGTACCTTCACCATAGTATTGAATTGCAATACGATATAAATTATCATTACCAGATACTACGTGAGTTTGTTGGCCAACACTATTACTTGATTGTGTGTTATTTTGAGTTGATTGAGAATTTGAGTTATTATCTGAACTTGATGAATTATTATATACATTTGATTTATTGTTATCATTTTCAGATGTTGCATTTTCAGTAGAATTTTTATCATTATTATCATTTGATGTACTGTTTTCTGTTGTAGCTACTTCATTTGACTCATCACTATCTTTTTTAGTGCTATTATCTGATTCACTTGATTTATCTTCTTTTGTTGTTGCTGTTTCATTTGATTGGTCTTTTTCATTTGTAGCATTGTCTTTGTCTTTATCTTTATCTTTGTTCTCAGTTTGTTCTGTTTTATTATCTGCAGTGTTATTATTCTTATCTTTATGGTCATTGTTAAGATACATGCCAATAAAAATAGCTAGAGCAGCTAAAATAAGTAATAAAGCTATGAGTGGAAGTAAAATTCCCATTAAACCACGTTTTTTCTTACCGTTATGTGCTTGGAAACCATCATTATCTTCGTATTCACGATGTTTATCATCATCATGATGATTTAGATTGTTATGTTCATTATGATGTTTATGTTTAGAAGCAGCAGCACCAGCAGCACCAGCAGCACCTGCTCCAGCTGCGCCAGCACCGACTGCAGCAGCTTTTTTGCCTTTATTTCCTTTTTTTCTGTGATGTTTATTATCTAGTTCATTATTATCTTCGTTGTCATGTTGAACACTTCTATTTTCATTATCTCTATAATTTTCCTCATCATGACGATTATTTTTACGTTTTTTATTACGTGATGCTTTTGCTCCAACAGCTCCAGTAGCAGCAGCTCCTCCAGCAATGGTTGCATCTTTTCCGATTTTGGAATGATGATCTTCATGTCTATCATTATCTTGATCAAAATCACGATGACGACGATGATCACTATTCATTCTATCATCACTATTATCATCATTTTCATAACTATCGTCCTCAAAACGATGATTAGAATTATTACGACGATCATCATTATTATGACGATCATTTAAATTAGAATGACGGTTGCGTTCATCATAATGCTCATCTATATTGGAACGTTGATTATTCTCATCATTCTCGTGATTATGATGAGAGTTACTTTCGTTATGTACTTTGTCAAATGTTTCCTCATCATAACGGTCATCTAATGAACCTTCTTCATAATCATTAACCTGATCGTTAAATTTTTTGTTACGACTAGAAGATTGGTTTCTTCTTCTTTGTCGTCTTTGTGCATTTCTTGGTGGAAACTGTTGATCAGTTTCATTGTTAAAATTGTCTATTTCATCGTTAGTTTCATTATTTACACGATCGAATTGATCGTTTGAATCTATCGATTGTCGATTTTTTTCAAAATCATCCTTAAAATTATCTCTAGACATAGTCAACATCCTTTCTTTTTCTTATTTTAATTGTCACATTATTTATACCCAAGTAATGCATAAATATGTATCATTTTTTAAATTTCTTATAAATCATTTTGTAATTTAATTATATCCTGTATAAAATATTTTAGTAAAGTAAAGTCACTAAACTCTAAATAAGTTTTTAATTTTTTCATTGAAAGTAAATTGTCTTTTAACTTTTTTTCTGTTGTAACACTCAATTTTACTTAAATCTGAATCATTGTCACAACATTCATTAGATTGATTAGGAGATTCTCCAAAAAATTCCAGTAAAAATTTTCTTCTACATTGATCTATACGAGTATAACCTATGATTCTTTGATAACCAGCTTGTTTACGTATATATGAGGTTTTAAAAATGTGTTTCAATTCTTTAAATGTATAATTTTGGTGTAATACTGTTAAAATTTCTTCTTTATTAGGTGGAAGGAATGCGCCTAACTCAAAAGTTTCGACATCTTCTGATACGATAGCATCATTAAAGAGTAACGTCTCTAGAATATAAGCATCGTCTGGTTGATATAGACTAATCGCTTGACTTTGTTTTCCATCTCTCCCAGCTCGTCCAATTTCTTGTAAATAATTTGAAGGACTAGATGATAAATGAAAATGAATAACAGTCCGAATGTCTTTTTTATTAACCCCCATTCCAAAAGCACTAGTAGCTACAATAACTGGAATAAAATTATTAATAAATTGATTTTGAACAGTTTGACGTTCTTGATAAGTTAAATCCCCATGATAAATACCAGTTAAATATCCATGTTGATAAATGAGTTTTGCGAGTTGTAAGCATATTTTCTTAGATGATACATAAATAATTGTGGGACCTGAAGATTCAATAAATTTCAATAACCATTCTATTTTTTCGTCGTCATCCTTGAAATTAAAATGTGATAACGAAATATTTTTACGATTCATAGTAGTTTGTATAGTGTTTAATTTAACTTTTAAAATATGTTCTAAATCACTTGTTAAATGTGGCGGTGCAGTAGCAGTTAATGCTAAAATAGTCGCTAATTTAAAATGATGAGTGATTTGACCAATAAGTGCGTAATGCGGTCTAAAATCATATCCCCATTCTGATAAGCAATGTGCTTCATCTAATACTACTAAACCAAATGGAATGTTTTTAATTAAATTGAAATGATGAGATTGAAGAATAAATTCAGGACTTAGAAATATAAAACGACTTTGATTTAATACATTGATATTTTCTTTTTTTTCTTGTTCATCCATACCTGAATGAATACACACAACCCTTCGTTCACCTTGAGATTTAAGTTGCATCACTTGGTCATCCATTAAAGAAATTAGCGGTGAAATAATAAGAGTAGGTTTTTGTTGCATATAAGTTGGAAATTGATAACACAGACTTTTCCCACTACCTGTTGGCAAAACACCAAGTGTATGATTGCCTTGTAATACACTTTCTATGACCTCTTTCTGACCTGGGTGAAAACTTTCATGTCCAAACCATTGTTTAAGATTGTTCTCTAACATTCATTTCACCTCTTTCTATCCCAACAATCATGAGTTTAATTTCAAAGTATGATAAATGATCAAACTCTTGTTTATATCGTTTTAATCTTTCTCCTTTATGCTCTGTATAGTATTGAGTAAATTGAAAAATATCTTTTTTTCCCACATAATTTTCGTAATTTTTCTCATAACCTTTAATAAATAATTCTAAAATATGATCTTCTATTGTATTAAGTTTAACATTCTGTGCAATTGCGATTTCATTTAAACTCAAACCTTGATGAAGATATTGTTGAGTAATAGATGTTTTATTTAATAATGATGAAAGAATAATACATTCAGACAATATAGGATAACGTTGTTTATTTTCAATTTCACTTCCTAAGGTGACTAAATTATTCAATTCTAATGTATATAATTTTGAAATAGAAATATTCTCAATCAAACTTACCTGTTGTCTTGTATACATAGGCTCATCATAACCATGCAAATAATAATGAAGGTAACACTTATTATTATTATTTAAACTGATTGCTTGAAATAAATCAGTCACTTCATTTTCAAAGTCTTTTATTAAATCATTTTCAATAATAGTTCCATAAACCTTTTTAACTTTATTTTGAATAATAACCTGTTGGTTCATTGGTACGAATTTAAGTTGATGATGGAGATATTGAGATATCGTCTGAATTAATAATTGAATACATTTAAAAGTATTATTAAGACTATCATAAGTGAATCGAGGATGCACCTTGATATTTAATTCTTTTATATCATTTTTATTTAAAAGTCGTTCAAATGTCTGATATTTTAATTTAGGTAAACTATGATATAATGATAAAAGTTGTTGAGAGCTCGCATCAAAAAACGTTTGATGTGACTTTTTTCCACTTAAAATATTATATATACTTTTATTAGTTTTATAATTGAATGAGTGATGTTTAACATAACTAATCATTTCTTGCATGAGTGAACTCCTCTTTTATAGAACTTTTATATCTAGAATATAATAAAATTATTTATTATGACTAGTGTAGCATTTTTATCAAAGGAGGCGAATAAAATGGCAAAGTACACAATCGTTGATATGGATACATGTATTGCTTGTGGTGCTTGTGGCGCTGCTGCACCAGATATTTACGATTATGATGACGAAGGTATTGCTTTCGTAATCCTTGACGATAATCAAGGTACTGCAGAAGTACCAGAAGAATTATATGAAGATATGGAAGATGCTCTTGAAGGCTGTCCAACTGATTCAATTAAAATTGAAGAAGAGCCTTTTGATGGAGATGCCTTAAAATTTGAATAAATCTGTAAATAAAATTGTATTACCATAATTATAATATAAAACCTCCAATGATTCCTACTTAGAAGTCATCGGAGGTTTTAATTTTATTTCAATACTTTTTTTAAACGGCGATATAGCAAGATAAAAATGATCGATATGACACATCCTTTAATAATATTAAAAGGAATAATACCAGATAAAATGATTACTTTTAAATTAGTAAACACATCACCAAGATTAAATATCATACCATATAAAGGTAGTAAGACAAAATAATTTAAAATACTTAAAACGATAGTCATTGCAATAGTACCGGCAACTAATCCTATAATTAGTGAACGACGAGATGAATATTGTTTACGATGACTAACAAAATAAGCTGTTAGTAAAAAACTAGCTCCAGCTAAAAAATTTGCCACAGGCCCAACAGGATCGCCAATATTAAATAAGAAATTTAATATATTTTTAATTAATGCTACAAGAAGACCAGATAAAGGACCAAAAATAAAAGTAGCTAATAAAGTCGGTACATCACTAAAATCTAATGTTAAGTATGGAGGCAAAAATGGTAACGGAAATTTCAAAAATGTTAATATGAATGCAATTGCACTCAACATACTTATGGTAATTAAACGTTTATTTTGTTGCATATTCAGTTTTCTCCTTCCATTCATCTTACTAAGAATTGGAGGATACGTTTACACAACAAAAAACCTCCACCTTCTCCCATCCAGACTATACTGTCGGCTTCAGATTTACACTGAATCAGCCACTTTTATTGAAGCGGGTCGCAGGCTCAAATTACTGCCGGTTGGGAATTACACCCTACCCCGAAGATGAATTATTGAATTTATCATTTAAAATTTATATTACACGAATAAATCTTTCATTGCAATGTGTCTGTTTATTTATAAAAATGAGAGATATGTTTCATCAGTTTCATCGACTGATTTTAAATTAATATGACATGAAATATTATATTTAAAAAACTATAGATATAAAAATGCTCTTCAAAGTTTTATCTTTAACTTTGAAGAACATAATCTCAAAAAATTTGGATATTTAATCCTATTTTGTTGAAAGTTAATTATTTAGAATCTATAGAAGGTTTAGGTAATTTAATAATAAAGGTTGTGCCTTTATTCACTGTACTTTCTACAGAAATAATTCCGCCATGCTCTTGAATAATCATCTTACTAATAAATAATCCTAAACCAGTTCCTTGTTTACCCCTAGTTCTAGAAGCTTCTACTTTATAAAAACGATCAAATACATGATCAAGATGTTCAAGAGCAATACCGCTACCTGTGTCGTTTATATTTAAAATTTGATACTGACTATCTTTATTAGCAGTAATCGTAATTGAATCTCCAGGGTGTGTATAGCGTGTTGCATTATCAATTAAGTTTGTGAGTACTTGATCAATTCGATCAGCATCGTAATTCCATAAATCATCTTCATTAATATTTGGTAACAAGTCTATGTTTAGTTCTAAATCTTGTGCTTGTTGACGGTATTTAAGTTGTATTTTGCGTAATAATGGCATTATGGGCTGTATTTCTTTATTAATGGTTAATCCTTCCGCATCCATTCTTGCAACATTTAAAAGCTCGTTGACAAGGCGATTAAGTCGTTTTGTTTCATCTAATACAATTGATAGTGATTCTTTGATTTCGTTAGGTTCTGTTACAATGCCATCAACTATCGATTCAGTATAACCTTGTAATAACGAAATCGGTGTACGGAGTTCATGGGATACGTTTGCGATAAAATCTTTTTTCATTTGATCAAGATTATGTTCATTTGTCATATCTCTTATGATGATTACAATTCCACTACGACCATCTTGTTGAATACGATCAATATAACTCATTATAAATACATAATACTTAGAGTTTATTGCATATTCATTAAACTCTGTGCCTTTTGAATGAAAAGTGGCATTAATTTGATTTTTAATTTCTGAATAAATAGATTCATCAATTGTCGGTAGTATTTGGTCTGCCATTTTGTTAGATAAAATAATTTCACTTTTATCATTTAAACCCACTACACCTTCAATCATAGAATTAAATAAACGATCACGAATATTTTTTTGAGTAGATAAAGCTTCAATGTGTTCTTGAATTTTATGACTCATATTATTAAAAGTATAAGAAAGTTCACCAATTTCATCTTTTGTATTTACTGTTGTTTTTTGAGAGTAATCTCCATTTGATACATTGATTGCCTGTGTACTTAATTTTCTAAGTGGTTTAGTGATACGATTAGATAAAAAGAACGCAAAAATCGTTGAAACAATAAAAAATACAATAGCAGTAATTAAAATAATAATGGTAATTGCATTATTAGTATCTTCAATTGTTTTTAAATCTTGATATATAAATACGCCACTAAACTTAGCATGTTTACGATCTTGAGATTGCATAGGGTATCCTAAAAGAATATAAGAATGAGAGGCCCCTTTTTCACTTATTGTGACATTTTGTGTGGCAGATTTCCCTGTATTAAATACTTTATTAAAGTTGTCGTTGTTTTGAATTTCTTTTAACATTCTTTTTTTAATCAGATTATAAGATTTTTCTGCTGACATATTTTTATTAGACATAATAATAACGCCACCTGTACCATCAATTAATGCCTGACTATGTTGTATGGCAAGTGACTTGTTATCAGCTTTTTCAACAAGATGACTAATCCTTGAAGCATCTTCTCTTATAGCATTTTCTGTTTGTTGGGTGTAATAATATTGAATAAATGTAATTAATGCTGCACTTAATAAAATTAAAACTGTCGTTACTATAAATATTATAGTTAACCACAGTTTTATAACAACACTATTTAGACGATTCATCATTTGTATTGACCTCAAATTTGTAACCGACACCCCAAACGGTTTGAATCATATGTGCTGCTTCTTCAGAAACTCGATTTAATTTTTCTCTTAATCGTTTAACATGTGTGTCTACAGTTCTTAAATCACCATAAAATTCATAATGCCAAACTTCTTTTAATAGTTGTTCACGATCAAATACTTTATTAGGTGTTTTTGCTAAGTATATTAATAACTCATATTCTTTTGGAGTTAAATTCACTTGTTGTTGATCCGCTAATACACGATGCGCATCATTATCGATAATAAGATGATTAAACTCAATGACATCTCTTGCATGTGGTTCGCTTTGTTCTGGTTTAGATGTTTGAGTTCTACGTAGTAATGCTTTCACTCTTAATACGACTTCTCGGGGAGAGAAAGGCTTCACTATATAATCATCTGCACCTGATTCGAACCCTTCCACACGATTAGTTTCTTCGCCCTTAGCTGTAAGCATAATAATAGGCGTATCTTTATGCTCACGTAATTTTGACGACATTTCAATACCATCCATTTCAGGCAACATTAAATCTAAAAGAATGCACGCATAGTCATTTTCCATAGCAAGTTCATATGCTTCTTTACCATCACTTGCTTCATGGATAGTAAACGATTCTCTTTCTAAGTAAAGTTTTAATAATCTTCTGATTCTATCTTCATCGTCTACAATTAATATTTCATTCGTCATTACAATATACCTCCTACACATGCGCTATACCGTTTTAATTATAGCATATTCACTATATTAAAGCTTTCTATTCAATTGACTTTGTGAAAAAAATATCAAAATATCTTTTTTAATGTAGAACCTATGATTTATTATTACAGTGAATAAATAAAAAAAGAATACACATTGTAATTGAGAAAATACTTTGTATTGTTAAGTTATTTCGAATTAATTACCATTTTCAGCCATATGTCTTAATATTTTCACCTCATGAGGTGTTAATACTCTACCTTCACCTGCATTTAATCCTTTTAAATTAAGATTTCCAAATTCGATTCGTATTAATTTATCGACGGTGTGATTAAAATGTTCGAACATACGTCTAACTTGTCTATTTCTACCTTCGCTAATAGTTATTTCAACCAGTGTCGTATTTTTTTCTTTATTTTGATTTTTTATTTTAACTTGAGCAGGTTGTGTAAAACCATCCTCTAATTCAATTCCTTGTTCTAATGCTTTAACTTCTTCTCTCATTAAATACCCTTTTAATTTTGCAACATATTTTTTTTGAATATGATATCTGGGATGAGTCATTAGATTAGTAAATTCACCATCATTTGTAAGTAATAATAACCCTGAAGTATCATAGTCTAATCGTCCAACTGGATAAATTCTTGCTTCTAAATCTTTAAAATAATCTGTTACAACCGTTCTACCTCTATCATCTGAAACACTAGTAATAACTTGCGTTGGTTTATAGAACAGAATATAAATTTTATCTTCTTGCTCAATTTTAATTCCTTCAACTTCAACAGTGTCTGAAGATTTAACTTTCGTTCCAAGTTCTGTAACTACTTGACCATTTACTTTCACTTTACCTTCAGTGATTAAAGTTTCTGCCTTTCTTCGAGAGGTATATCCACTGTTAGCAATTCGTTTTTGAAGTCTTTCTAAATCTTTATTCATTTTATTTCTCCTTTTGATCTGTAAGTGTACTAAAGAAAGTCTCAATCTCTTCGTTATCTTCTTCAGTAGATGGTAATTCTTCTATTGATTTCATTCCAAAAACATTTAAAAATAAATCAGTAGTCATGAGTAAATGACTCCGCGAATTCTCCATGTCTTTTGCTTCAATAAGTCCTCTAGCAATTAATGTTCTCACTGCACCATCAGAATTGATACCTCTTGTTATTTCGATATCACTTCTAGTTAATGGTTGATTATAAGCAATAATTGATAGTGTCTCCATAGCAGCTTGAGATAATTTCATGTTTGCTTTTTGCTTCACTAGTACTTCGATAAAAGGTGCACACTCTTTTTTGGAGGTTAACATATAAATGGAACCATATCTTTGTATTTCAAGACCTTTTGAATGATACGTCGAAATTAATTGATCAAGTTCATCTAAATCCATTTTTAAAATATCTGCAAGCTGACGTGCTTCCAGTCCTTCATCGCCTACAGTAAATAATAAGGACTCTATAATTCCAAGGTTATCCAATCGCATAGTTCACTCCTCTAATGATATTGATGTCTTCAAAGTTATTTGACTGTTCTATATTAATAAGACCTGCTTTAGCCATTTCTAATATTGCTAAGAAATGTGTAACGACTTTACTCACAGGTTCATTAAAGTTAAATAAACTAAAGAAGTTAAATGCTGTTTGTTTCTCTAAATGTTTAGCAACCACTTCAGTAGCTTGTTGAATTGTAAAAGTATCTTTTGAAATTTCAACTGCTTTTGGTGTATTTAATGCTACTCTATTTTTTACTCTTTGGTATGCAACAATCAGTTGAGTCAAATCAATCGTTTGATTTTTGTCCCAATGCGTTTCTTTTTCCAAGTGAGATAAATCAGCTGGTGATTTAGTATAATATAATTCTCGTTCTTTTTTTAATTCTGTTAATAGTAAAGAATATTCTTTATAATTTTGATATTCGATTAAACGACCTACAAGGTCCTCACGAGGATCTTCTTCTAAGTCATTTTCAGTTTCTTGTTGTGGCAATAATAATCTACTTTTTATCATTAATAATTCTGAAGCCATCACTAAATATTCACTTGCAATATTAATTTCAACTTCTTTCATTGCATGAACATATTGCATATATTGTTCAGTTAAAGCTTTCATTGGTATATCATAAATATCTATTTCATATTTATGAATTAAATGAAGAAGTAAATCTAATGGGCCATTAAAAGCATCTAATTTAACTTCGTACATAAATTAACTTCCTTGTATTATAAAATCTAAATTGTGCATAATTCACCTAAATATTATAGCATGAATATATATTAGAATTAAATTAAGGGGGAGTATTCATGAATAAAGCATTAAGTCAATTCTACTATCAATTTCATACACACCAACATTATTTTTTATGTCATGATATTTTAGAAGAATTATGGAAGTCTAACCCTAATTTTTCTAAGAAAGATGCTATAGTGAGTTTAATACTATTTTCAACTGCCATGTATCACTATAGACGATGTAATAAGTTAGGTGCATTAAAAAGCTTTAAAAAAGCGTTATATACATTTAAGCATGCAAAGGATAAGGATACACTAGGTTTAAAGGTCAATGAATTTACTTTATTGATTCAAAATCAAATAGAAAAAGTGAAACATGATCAGACATTTCAACCAATACAGTTGCCAATTACATCTTCAATAGAAAGGGAACTTATCAATTTATATCCTAATTATGAATATAAGAAACAAATTAACAATGATGACATGATTGTTCATTGTCATCGTCTAAGAGATAGAAGCGATATCATTGCAACTAGAAAAAAAGCACTTAAAAATAAAAGAAAGAAAAGTTAAATAATTCACTTTTCTTTCTTTTATTTTAAGCTCTAGGATGAAATTGATTATACATTTGTCTTATTTGGGATTTAGACACATGTGTATAAAGTTGTGTCGTTGAAATATCTGAATGACCAAGCATTTCTTGAACTGCTCTTAGATCTGCCCCATTTTCTAAAAGATGTGTAGCAAATGAATGTCTCAACGTATGAGGGGTTAAAGTTTTATTAATATTGGCCTTCAAACCATATTGTTTAATCATTTTCCATATTCCTTGTCTAGTTAAAGGTCTACCGTGCATATTTAAAAATAATACATTCGTAATAGTCTTTTTCAAAAGTTGAGGACGTACCTTTTCTAAATACGTATCTAGAAATTCAATCACAGTGTCTCCTAATGGTATAATTCGTTCTTTATTACCTTTACCAAATACTCTAACAAATCCCATAATAAGATTGATATCCTCAATATTAATTTGTATCAGTTCCGAAACACGCATGCCAGTCGCATATAATAATTCTAATATTGTACGATCACGATACCCATTTTTCTTATTTAAGTCCGGTGTTTCTAAAAGTTGAAGTACTTCCTCAACTTCTAAAACATCGGGTAACTTCTTCTCATATTTCGGAGTCTCAATTAAGACTGTTGGATCTTTAGCGGCATATTTTTCTCTAAGTGCAAATTGATGAAAATTGCGAATTGTAGAGATAAAACGCGCCATTGATTTAGCTGAAGCACCTTGGTCTATTAAATATCCTAAGCATTCTTGTATGACTTGGCGATCAATAAAATCGATATGAGCAATTTTATGTTCTTTCATGTACTCTTCATATTTAGCTAAATCGCGTCGATATGCGCCGATAGTATTGTCACTCAATCCCTTTTCAATTTGAATAAATTTTAAGAATTCTTCAATAATCGTATTCATATTACACCTCTGTTTATATAAAAAAGGTATGAAATAGAATTCAAAGTTGATTCCTAATTTCACACCTTCTATCGATTAATTATTACATATCACTTTTTTTATCTTGAAAAGCTCTTCTAGGCATTTGCATATAAAGTTGATACAACACTTTATTAGGTTTAACTTATTATTTACCTTTAGCTTGACATTCTGAACATATACCGTGAAATGTTAAGCGATGATCCAAAATTTTAAATTGATATTCTGATTCAACACGTTCTTCCACTTTTGGTAATAAATCTTCATGAATTTCCTCTACCTTACCACATTCCATACAAACTAAGTGATGATGAAAATGTTTAGCACCTTCTTTTCTCAAATCAAATCGTGCTACGCCATCACCAAAATTAATTTTATCTACTACTTTTAATTCAGCAAGTAGTTCTAAAGTTCGATAAACAGTAGCTAAACCAATTTCAGGTGCTTTATCTTTTACCTTTAAATATACGTCTTCAGCACTTAGATGATCTTTTTCATTTTCAATTAACACACGAACTGTTGCTTCGCGTTGAGGCGTTAATTTGTAAGAAGATTGCTGTAATTGTTGTTTTACTCTATTTAGACGTTCTTCCACGGGAGCATCACTCCTCAATTAATTATAATCATTTTAAATTAAATTATTTCAATTAATAAATTACCAATAAATTTAGTAAAAATCAAGTAGTTATCACGTCTTATTTAGAATGATTATAATTTAATAATACATATTGTAAAGCAATCATTGTTTTCGCATCTTCAATTTCATGATTTTCTAAAAGTGCATGGATATCATCTAAGTGTATTTTATGCAATTCTACAAATTCGTCATCATCCAGATTCAATTCTCCTTCACTTAAATTATCAGTAAAATAAATGGTTAGTTTCTCATTTGAAAATCCTGGAGAACCATACATATGAGTGATGAATGTTAGATGATTAGCTTTGTAGCCAGTTTCTTCTTCTAATTCGCGTTTAGCTGCTTCTTCTCTTTCTTCATCTTCTTCTAGTTTACCTGCTGGAATTTCTAACAAGGGTTTTTCAATAGGTTTACGATATTGTTTAACCAATAATACTTCTTTTTCTGGAGTAATAGCGCAAATTGCCACAGCACCATTATGCTTGATAATTTCTCTCTTGGAAGTTTTCCCGTCCGGTAACTCCACATCGTGTAGTTCTAGATCGATAATTTTACCATTATAAATGACTGTTCTATCAAAAGTTTTTTCATTAAAGTCCATTATATCCACGTCCCTTTTCATTAAGTTAATAAATTGATAAGATAAATGCGTTAACTAAAGTGTATCGGAAGGAGATTGTTCATGCAAAAAAATATATTAAAAAGTGGCATTGAAATTTCGGAACTAGGTTTAGGGTGTATGAGTTTAGGCACAGAATACCATCACGCAGAGGAAATCATTGAGTGTGCAATTGAAAATGGTATCACATATTTTGATACCGCAGATATTTATGATAGAGGTGTCAATGAAGACATTGTTGGAAAGTCTTTAAAGAAATATCAAAATAGAGATGATATTGTTATAGGAACAAAAGTAGGAAATAGACCGCTTAATGATGGTAGTACTACTTGGGATCCTTCAAAAAAATATATTAAAGAAAGTGTTAAAAGTTCTTTAAAACGTTTAGGCTTAGAACAGTTAGATCTTTATCAACTTCACGGTGGTACAATTGATGATCCCCTAGATGAGACGATTAGTGCATTCGATGAACTGAAAAAAGAAGGTGTAATCAAAGCTTATGGAATTTCTTCTATTAGACCTAACGTGATTGAGTATTATTTAAAACACAGTCAAATAGAAACGATTATGTCTCAATTTAATCTTATTGATAATCGTCCAGAACGTCTTTTGAATCACATTCATTCTCATGGCGTAAAAGTTTTAGCACGTGGTCCCGTGTTTAAAGGGTTACTTACTTCAAATAGTGTTAATGTACTTGATCAGAAATTCTCAGATGGTATTTTTGACTATAATTATCATGAATTAGGAGAAACGATTGCTTCTGTTAAGGAAGTTGAAAGTAATTTAAGTGCTTTATCATTCGAATATTTAAAATCCCATGATGCATTAGGATCTATTATTGTTGGTGCAAGTTCTGTTTCACAATTAAAAGATAATATTACTAATTTTAATAAAACAGTAAGTTTGGATCAAATTAAATCTGCACGTCACCGCGTGAAAGATTTAGAATATACTCAGCATCTTGAGTAATTAATTAATAAATTCTTATAAACAATCGTTGATGTAAAGTACAAGTGATGAAGTATCTATGATGAATGCTTCATCATTTTTTTAGGTTAAATTATATTTTATTTTTAAACAATGAAGTAAAATATTTTTCAATTTTTCTAGGAGCTAATTGGTAAAGTTTTAATAGTGGATTCATCCATAGCGGCTTGTTAATTTCTACTTTACGAGTGATGATACCTTTAACGATATCTTCTGCGAGTATTTTAGGATCTATCATTAGTGATGCATATTTATTAGCGTACTTCAATGATGGATCTGCTTTTTTGTGAAATGGTGTATTAATGGGACCTGGATTAACAGTCATAACATGAAAGCCTTGCTCCTCAATTCTTAGAGCATTTAATACGCCATTTAAAGCAGCTTTAGATGAGCCATAAAATGCAGCGTTCGCTTGCGTTACAAATGCTGCCTGACTTGAAATAGCCACTATAGAAGCATTCATTGTTAAATATGGTTTAACAGTTTTAAATAATGTAATAAAACCAAGCACATTCACATCATAAGTCTCCAAGGTTTCTTCTAACGAATGAGATTGTATTGATTTAAAAAAGCCTAAACCTGCACTATAAATAATTCCGTCAATCGGATAACAAAGGGATTTAGAAATAGTATCTATTTGTGAAGTATCTTGTAAATTACATTTAATCATTGAAACACGATGTTTGTACGGATTAAAATTAATATTTTCGAATTTCTCCGTACTACGAACAATGAGGGTAATATATGCACCTTTTTTTAATAATTTTTTCGTTATTTCTAAACCTAAGCCACTAGTTCCTCCAGTTACGATGAAATGTTTACCTACAATCACTGATGAGTCTCTCCTATCTAACAAGTATAGTTAATTTTTGATAATAATTATAATGAATATGTTACTATAGTTTTATTAATTAAGGGTAAGGATGGTGCTATTTTATGAAGTTAGTATTTTATGGCGCTGGTAACATGGCACAAGCCATTTTTAAAGGAATTATTGATTCTAAAATATTAAATCATAACGATATTTATTTAACAAATAAATCAAATGAGAATACTTTAAAATTATTTGCGAAAGAATTAGGAGTAAAATACAGTTACGATGATGCATTTTTATTAAAAGATGCAGATTATGTTTTTTTAGGTACTAAACCTCATGATTTTGAAACGGTCGCATCACGTATTAAATCACATATACAATCAGACCATCGTTTTATATCTATTATGGCTGGTTTATCGATAAATTATATCCGAGAAAAATTAGAAACGAATAATCCTGTTGCTAGAATTATGCCTAATACAAATGCACAGGTAGGTCATTCAGTGACAGGTATTAGTTTTTCTGGTAATTTCGATCCTCATTCTAAAGATGAAGTAACAGAATTAATTAGTGCTTTTGGCTCAGTTATTGAAGTTGACGAAGAATATTTACATCAAGTGACGGCTATTACAGGAAGTGGACCAGCTTTTTTATATCATGTATTTGAACAATATGTTAAAGCAGGAACATCATTAGGTCTTGAAAAGAAACAAGTTGAAGAATCCATTAAGAATCTCATTATTGGAACAAGTAAGATGATTGAACGATCGGATTTAAGTATGGAACAACTTAGAAAAAATATTACCTCTAAAGGTGGTACAACACAAGCTGGATTAAATGAACTTGATCGACATGATATTGAGAGTATTTTTAAAGCCTGTCTAGACGCGGCAGTTCATAGAAGTATTGCCCTTTCTAAAAGTGAAGATGAGTAATAAAAAAAGCTATAACGAAAATTAAATCATACATATCGTTATAGCTTTTTATGAGTTTTTACGTATCATTATAAAACGCTAATATTATTTAAAATTTGAATGTATCGAAGTCTTTAACAAACTCAAAGTTTGGTGTATCTTTCATTTCTTTTAATGCACGGTTTATCTCTTCTATATCTTCTAAATTATATCGATTACTTAGGTGGGTAATAAAACTTTTCTTCACATTAGACTGATGAATTAACCTAAATACATCATCAATGTGACTATGATGATAGTTATTTGCTAAAATTTTGTCACCTTCAATATATGTTGCTTCATGAATCATAATATCCGCATTTTCTGCAAGTATATATTCGTTGTCACATGGTTTCGTATCTCCAAAAATAGTAACAATAGGTCCTGGTTTGGCTGGACCTTTAAAGTCTTTAGAAAGATAAATTTGATTATTATATTCAAAAGTATCAAACATTTTTACTTCTTGATATTTAGGACCCGGTTCTAGTCCAATTGCCTTTAATGCAGTTACATCAATTGTACCTGGTGTTGTAGGAGCCTCAATTCGATAACCATATGAAGGTATACCATGATTTAATAACCTTGATGAAACTGTAAAGCCATGATGATGATATGTAAAATTATTATCAATTTCAATATATGTAATAGGATAGTTTAAATGAGATTCAGATAATTTCAAAGCAGTTTCAATAAATTGTTGTAAACCAGTTGGCCCTATTAACGTCAATGGCTTATCTTCTCCACCTTGGAATGAACGACTTGTTAATAATCCAGGTAATCCAAAAATGTGGTCGCCATGCATATGCGTAATAAAAATATGATCAACTTTGCCTAATTTTATTGAGTGATGCAAAATTTGATGTTGAGTCCCCTCTCCTACATCGAATAACCATACTGAATTTGAATAAGGTTCTAAATTTAAAGCAATCGCTTGAGTATTACGATCTTTAGTAGGTAAACCCGCACTCGTTCCAAAAAATGTAACTTCCATGCATTTGCCTCCTCTTTCTTCAATAATATATTTTATCATACGTCTATAAGTTTGTTATCATATGAAATAAAATAAATGAATTTATCAGAATATAGGGTATAATGTAACTTATAAAAAATAAATTGTATGTTATTTAGTTTAATGTTGTAAATATTATCAACAATTTTAGGCAAAAACATATCAAGAAAAACAGTTTTAATTTATAATGAATTAATCATAGCAATTAAAGAATTGAGGTTTTGAATTTGAACACACACACTAAACATATTCCTTGTTTAATTACTATATTTGGCGCAACTGGAGATTTGAGTCATAGAAAATTATTCCCTTCTTTATTCCATTTATATCAACAAGATAATTTAGATGACCATATTGCCATTATTGGCGTTGGTCGAAGAGATTATACTAACGACTTTTTCCGTGAACAAGTTAAACAATCTATTCAAACGCACGTCAAAGATACTGATCGACTCGATGAATTCATAGAACATGTTTTCTATTTTAAAAATGATGTCAATGAAGAAGAAAGTTATCATGAATTATTAACATTCTCTAATGAACTTGATGATACATTTAAATTAGAAGGTAATCGCCTATTCTATTTAGCAATGGCACCTCAATTCTTTGGACCAATTTCTGATTATTTAAAAGCTTCTGGCTTAACTGAAACTAAAGGATTTAAACGCCTTGTAATTGAAAAACCATTTGGTAGTGATTTTAAATCTGCTGAAAAATTAAATAATCAATTACGACAATCATTTAAAGAAGAAGAAATATACAGAATTGATCACTATCTTGGTAAAGATATGGTGCAAAATATCGAAGTTCTACGATTCGCTAATGCGATGTTTGAACCTCTTTGGAATAATAAGTATATCTCTAATATCCAAATCACTTCTTCAGAAATACTAGGTGTTGAGGATCGTGGAGGTTATTATGAATCGAGCGGTGCATTAAAAGATATGGTACAAAACCATATGTTACAAATGGTTGCATTACTAGCAATGGAAGCACCTATTAGTCTTAAAAGTGAAGATATTCGAGCTGAAAAAGTGAAAGTATTAAAATCTTTAAGACAATTAAAACCTGAAGAAGTCAATCAAAACTTTGTGCGTGGACAATATGGAGAAGGGACTATTAATGACCAACGTGTTATCGCTTATAGAGATGAAGATCGTGTTGCGTCTGATTCCAATACACCAACCTTTGTTTCTGGAAGATTAACTATCGATAACTTCCGTTGGGCTGGTGTACCATTCTACATTCGTACTGGTAAGCGTATGAAGTCTAAATGTATACAAGTTGTTGTAGAATTTAAAGAAGTTCCTATGAATTTATATTATCAAACGGATCGACTACTAGATTCTAATTTATTAGTTATTAATATTCAACCTAATGAAGGGATTTCATTACACTTAAATGCTAAGAAAAGTATTCAAGGTATCGAAACAAAGCCTGTTCAACTGTCTTATGCTATGAGTGCACAAGATAAAATGAACACAGTAGATGCATATGAAAACTTGTTATTCGATTGTCTTAAAGGTGATGCAACCAACTTTACACATTGGGAAGAACTTAAATCTACATGGAAATTTGTAGACGCTATTCAAGAACATTGGACCATGATTGATCCAAACTTCCCTAATTATAAATCAGGGACAAATGGCCCTATCGAAAGTGATTTATTATTAAGCAGAGATGGAAATCATTGGTGGGACGATATTCAATAAACAGATATACTAGAAGCTTCATGTGATAGATGTATAAAGGATAAGACATATTATATTATTTTCACTCATTGAAAATAAGGTCTTGTCCTTTTTAAATTGAATATTGAAAGAGTCATTTAAAAATTTAATTTAATTTTATATTATTGATGTATATTTTTATAAAATAATGTAAAATATTAGTATTGATTGTAAATTTATTGGAGTGAAGGTTTTGGACGTTATCAAGCAGATACAACAGGCAATTGTATATATAGAAGATCATTTATTAGAGCCTTTTAATTTGCAAGATTTAAGTGATTACGTTGGTCTTTCCCCTTACCATCTTGATCAATCGTTTAAAATGATTGTTGGACAACCTCCTGAAAGTTATGCTCACTCTCGAAAAATGACTGAAGCTGCTAAAGAAATGATACAAAGTTCTTCAAGATTGGTTGATGTAGCAAAACGCTATAATTATTTAAGTTCCAATGACTTTGCAAATGATTTTAGTGATTTTCATGGAATATCTCCTATTCAAGCTTCTACTAAAAAAGAAGAACTAAAAATGAATGAACGTTTGTATATTAAATTAACAACTACAGAAAGAGCACCATACCCTTACAGACTAGAAACGACTAAAGACACACCTTTAGTTGGATATGTAAAATATATTGAGGCTAATCAACTATCTAACCCTTACAAAGTTCCTGATTTTTTAGAAGATTTATATTTAGATGGTAAAATAAAAGAATTAAAACGATATAATAATATAAGTCCATATGAGTTATTTGTTATTACATGTCCTTTAGATGAAGGTGTAGAATTATTTGTGGGCGTACCTAGTGAACGTTATCCAGCTCACTTAGAAAGCCGATTGTTACCAGGGCGACACTATGCAAAATTTAATTTGCAAGGTCAAGTGGATTATACTGTTAATGAAGCTTGGTATTATATTGAATCCAGCTTACAACTTACTCTACCTTATGAAAAAAATAGCTTATATGTTGAAATTTATCCTTTTGATCTCTCATTCGAGGACCCGTTCACTAAAATACAATTATGGCTACCTATTAAACAAGAAACTTATGATATAGAATAAAAGAAGCGTTAGATGACTAAGTTATTAAACTTATGTCATCTAACGCTTTACTATTAAAGTTCGGCTACGAACGCTTCAAAAGGTCTCATATTAGTGATATCTAAATCATTTTTATAATTGTGTAGCTTAATTTGAGATGGTTCAACTTCGAATGGTAAATTTAATGATGCAACATGATCTGTTAAATTTCCTGCAACTAGAACTGTCTTATTATTGAGTTTACGTGTGTAAGCAAAAATATTCTCGTTCGCATCATCGATTAAATTAAATTCACCATAAGTATATATATCATCAGATTTTTTTATTTTAATTAGACGTTTATAAAAATTAAGAACGGAATCTGAATCCTCGGATTGTTGTGCTACATTTATTGTTTTATAGTTAGGATTGACTGGGAACCATGGCGTACCTTCAGTAAAACCTCCATTTACTTCATTAGTCCACTGCATAGGTGTTCTAGAATTATCACGATTCTCCATTTTATATTTATCTAATAACTGATTAACATCTCCACCTTGAGATTTAACAATTTGATATTCTGTTTTTACAGCAACATCGTTAAATGTTTCAATACTTTCAAATGGATAGTTTGTCATACCAATTTCTTGACCTTGATAAATAAAAGGTGTGCCTTGTTGTAAGAAATATACCACTGCATGGCTAGTAGCAGATTCAAACCAATACTTTTTATCATCTCCCCAAGTAGAAACACGTCTAGGTTGATCATGATTTTCGATAAATAGTGCATTCCATCCTATACCCTCTAGTTGTTTTTGCCAACGGTTTAATACATTTTTATAAGATAAAACATCAAATTTAGAGTCTCCAGTACTCCATAAACCTAAATGTTCAAATTGGAAAATCATATTAAATTTACCTTCTTTTTCTCCAACCCACTCTTTTGCATTATCTGGATTCACGCCATTTGCTTCTCCAACAGTCATAATGTCATAATGACTAAGTGATTTGTCCTTCATTTCTTGAAGCCAATCTTGAATGCCTGGTTGATTCATATCAACATCAAATGCTGGAGCGTATTGTTTTCCTTTTGGAACAGGTAAATCACCAGCTTCAAATGTTTTTTTGATATGAGTGATCGCATCGACTCTAAAACCATCAATTCCTTTTTCGAACCACCAATTCATCATTTTAAAAACAGCTTCTCTAACATCAGGATTACTCCAATTTAAATCAGGTTGCTTTTTACTAAATAAATGGAAATAATACTGTTTTGTTGTGTCATCATATTCCCATGTTGAACCATTGAAAATACTCTCCCAATTATTAGGTTCAGAACCGTCAGGTTTAGGATCTGCCCAAATGTACCAATCTCGTTTAGGATTATCTTTACTAGAACGAGATTCTATAAACCATGGGTGTTCATCAGATGTATGGTTAACAACAAGGTCTAAAATTAATTTCATTCCACGCTTATGAATCTCAGATAACAAATGATTAAAGTCTTCCATTGTTCCAAATTCTTCCATAATATCTTGATAATCACTAATATCATAACCATTATCGTCGTTTGGAGATTTATACATAGGACTAAGCCAAATGACATCAATACCTAAATCTTTCAGATAATCCAACTTTTCTACCATCCCTGGTAAATCACCAATACCATCATTATTGCTATCATTAAAACTTCTTGGATACACTTGATATGCTACGGCTTCTTTCCACCAATTTTTTTCCATTTATATCGCTCCTTTGAAAATATTATGTAAATAAATGAACTTTGAAATAATAAATCATAGTATTCGAGTTAGTTATTTTAATAGTCAATGTTAGTCTTTAATATATAATCTAATTTTTTCTGGATTTATAGAAATATAAAATAATATGTAATAACATTATATATGGATAATCCAGTTTTTTAGAAAACGTTTACACCTATATTTATCGTACTAATCGAGTCTCTAAATGTCAACTTGGGATATATCGATTAAATATAAATTAAAATAACAAGACTATATTTATTAAGACATCTATACAAACCTATCATAATAAAAAAATCTGAGACACTTAATGATGTCCCAGATTTTTAAACATGCAATAATTATTCTTCAGTCCATTGAGTATGGAAAACACCATCTTTATCTTTACGTTCATAAGTATGTGCCCCAAAATAATCACGTTGTGCTTGAATTAAATTAGCAGGTAGATCTTCTGAACGGTAGCTATCATAATAGCTGATACTTGCTGAGAAACCAGGTGTTGGTACGCCATTTTTAACACCAGTAGCAACTACTTCTCTAAGTGCATCTTGATATTCAGTAACAATACCTTTGAAATAAGGGTCTAATAATAAGTTTTGAAGACCTGAATTATTGTCATATGCGTCTTTAATTTTTTGTAAGAATTGGGCACGAATAATACAACCTTCACGCCAAATCATTGCTAAATCACCTAATTTAAGGTTCCATTCGTTTTCATTGCTCGCTTTACGCATTTGGGCGAAACCTTGGGCGTATGAACAAATTTTACTCATATATAACGCTTTACGGATTTTTTCTAAGAATTCTTCTCTATTTCCATCAAAGTTTGATTTAGGACCACTTAATACTTTCGATGCCTTCACGCGTTCTTCTTTAATTGAAGAAATGAAACGTGCAAATACAGATTCAGTAATGATTGTTAATGGTATACCTAATTCTAATGCATTAATTGATGTCCATTTACCAGTTCCTTTTTGACCAGCAGTATCAAGAATTTTTTCTACAAGAGGCTCATTATTTTCATCTAATTTAGTGAAAATATCGCCTGTTATTTCAATTAAATAACTTTCTAATTCTCCAGCATTCCATTCTTTAAAAGTTTTAGAAATTTCTTCATGAGACATACCTAATAATTCTTTCATCATTGCATAACTTTCAGCAATTAATTGCATATCAGCATATTCGATACCATTATGAACCATTTTTACATAATGTCCTGCACCATTTGGTCCAATATATTCTACACATGCAGCACCATCTTTTGCTTTAGCAGCAATGGCATCTAAAATATCACTTACTTTGTTGTAAGCTTCTTGTTGACCACCAGGCATTAAAGATGGACCAGTTAACGCACCGATTTCACCACCAGAAACACCCATTCCAATAAAGTTGATACCACTTTCAGCAAGTGCTTTGTTACGACGAATTGTATCTTGATAGTTTGTATTACCGCCATCAATTAAAATGTCATCGTCATCTAATAAAGGCAATAAGCTATCTATTGTTGCATCTGTAGCAGGACCAGCTTTAACCATTAATAATATTTTGCGTGGTTTTTCTAAAGAGTTTACAAAATCTTCTAAAGAATACGTTGGATGAATTTGTTTACCTTCTGATTCCTTAATCATTAAATCTGTTTTATCACTAGAACGGTTATAAACAGATACGCTATAACCACGTGATTCGATATTCCATGCAAGGTTTTTACCCATAACAGCTAAACCTACTACACCTATTTGTTGAGTCATATTACTTACCTCTCTTATTCAATAATTTCATTAGTATTGTATCACAAAAATATAAATGACTTCACTAAAGTAAAATATTATTTCGCTACTAATTCAACAATTTTAATCAATTGATTCGTAAGTTGATTTAAAGCAGCTACAGGAATACGTTCAGAAGTAGTATGAATGTGTTCATATCCTACACCTAATATGACAGTTGGAATATGATACGTGTTAATAATACTTCCATCTGAACCTCCGCCAGCAATAACAGTTTTACCTGAAAGGCCTAAAGTTTTCGCACTCTTTATAGCATATTGAGTTACAGTCTCAGAATCGTTTCTTCTAAAACCAGGATAGCTCTTAGAAATTTCAACGTTTGCTTTACCGCCTAATTCTTTTGCTGTCGTTTCGAAAGTCTCTTTCATATGGTTGACTTGATATTCTAAACTTTTATCATTATGCGAACGAGCTTCTCCCTCTAAAATGACTTTATCTGCAACAATATTTGTAGCAGAACCGCCATAAAATTTACCAATATTAGCTGTAGTATCTTGATCAATCTGACCTAAACGCATTTTATTAATCGCTTTAGCTGCAATATGAATTGCACTTATACCTTGATTGGGTTTACTAGCATGTGCTTTTTTCCCATATATAGTTGTATTGATAATCATTTGAGTTGGGGCACCCACCACTGTTGTTCCAACCGCTTGGCTGGCATCGACAGCATAGCCGAACTCTGCATCTATTAAGTTTTGATCTAATTCTTTAGCACCTTTTAAACCTGCTTCTTCTCCTACAGTGATAATAAATTGAATTTGTCCATGAGGTAATTGTTGTTCATTTATAGTTTGAATCGTTTCTAACAAAACAGCTATACCTGCTTTATCATCTGCTCCTAGTACAGTTGTACCATCTGAATATACATAGCCATCTTCTTTAAGGATTGGTTTAACGTTAATACCTGGAACAACTGTATCCATATGGCTAGTAAAATAGATTTTAGAAACATGTTCTTTTCCTTTACTACTTGGTAAGGTACAAATTAAATTATTTGCCCCTAACCATTCTCTTTTAGACGCATTATCTTCTACAACATTTAATCCTAAATCTACAAATTTCTTTTTTAGAATGGGTTGTATCGTTTCTTCATTCCCAGTTTCAGAATTAATTTGCACTAACTCTAAAAAAGTATTAAGTAAACGGCGACTATTAATCATTATAAAAACCCCTTTCTTATATAGATAATATTTTAACTGACTATGACAATTAGAGTAAATAAATTGATTGCCATTTTTATCGAAATCATTTAAGGTTATTTTATATACTATAAGTTATTAATATAACGAATAATTAAATTATTTTAAAGGTTTCAAGGAGCGTTTACATTGAATAATAAAGTGCTAAAGATTATTATCATTATCATGTTAATTGCAGTTGTAGCTGCATTGTTACTTACAAGTCTTGTTCCTCTCATGCATTAAAAATTAATTAGATTAGAAACTATCGACAAAAAATTCAAATTTGACGATAGTTTTTATTATTATTTCTCAAATTTATGCAAATAAAAAAGACAAACTTGTTGTATATAAAGGAAGTTTGTCTTTTTACTTTGATTAGAAGTTAGTCTTAGGTGTTATATTTCACTATGTAATTTTAAAGAGCCGAATTGAGATTTAATATTTAAATATTCTTCTAATTCATTTAAAATTTGCATCATACTTGCTCTTGATTTTAAAGATTGGTGTGATTCTGGCAATGGCAATTCGTCTAATTTTAAACGTATCTCATATAATGAATGTAGTCTTAACACAGTATAATCATTACTATTAACATTATCTCCAATTTCAGCCATTAAATGGGCAACAGTCTCTAACAAAGAATCATTAGATGAAGTATTATGAATTAATGTTTGGATTCTGCGTAGTATTTCTAGTTGTTCTTCTCTCATATCAAAATAGTGATAATATGAGTTTTCATTTCGCACAAAGTGATTTTTAACGTCTCTAAACGCAATAGATTTAGCCTTACGAATATTGTTTTCTAATGTATCAAAAGAAATTGACAATTGTTTATTAATATTTAAACATGCTTCACTATATTGTTTAAATATTGCTTTAATTTCATTTTCAATTTCCTTCTTAAAATTACCTAATGTATTATCTAGACTAGGCATAATTAAATTCATTAAAAATGCTATTCCTAAACCAATTATAAGAAGTAAAATTTCATTAATAATTAAATGAAGACCAATAACTTTGGCATTAAATACGTGAAGTAAAATGACACAACTTGTCACTACACCTTCTTGAACATTCAACATCACTGTAAGTGGAATAAATAATAAAACAATTAATCCTAAAACGACTGCATTTTGACCAAGTAAATTAAAAATAAATGAACCAAAAAATAACATTAATAAACACGAAACGAATCGAGAACTAATTGCTTGTAGTGAGTGAACTTTAGTATGTTTAATACATAGAACGATGAGGATAGCACTTGAAGCATAGTTATCAAGTCCTATCCATTTAGCTAAAATAACGCCTAATGTAATTCCTACAGCTGTTTTAAGTGTTCTAAATCCAATTCTATAAGGATTTAAAGTTAGCATGTATTGTTCCTCTTATCTTTCTTCACAATACTTATCAAATAACTTTTGAAGTTGATTGATAACATCCATTACGTCATGACCTTCTATTTGATGGCGTTCTATCATTTCAGTAATCTTACCATCTTTCATAAGTGCAAATGAAGGACTTGAAGGTGCGTATCCTTCAAAATAGTCTCTTGCTTGCTGAGTTGCTTCTTTATCTTGACCAGCAAATACAGTAACTAATCTATTAGGTAACTTATCATAGTGAAGTGCGTGACTTGCGGCTGGACGCGCTATACCTCCTGCACATCCACAAACTGAATTTATCATTACTAGTGTAGTACCATCTTGTTTAAATACTTTATCAACTTCATCTGAAGTAGTTAATTGTTCATAACCAGCAGATTCAATTTCATTTCTAGCTTGTTCTACAACACCATTCATATATAAATCAAAATTTAAATCCATTTAGAATCACCTTTCAGTCAATTATTATTTATTGTCATTTTACTAATTTCCAACATATAGTTCAAATAGGTTGGTTGTAATATAACAAACTTTTAATAAATATTTGTTGTTTCAATTGAATAGCTTTCAATTCGATTTTTTACTTGCGACATAAATCGTCCAGTTTGAACACCATCTAAAATACGATGATCAATTGAAATACATAAATTAACCATATTTCTTATAGCTATCATATCGTCGATGACAACAGGTTTTTTAACAATTGATTCTACTTGTAAGATTGCTGCTTGAGGATGATTAATAATACCCATTGAAGATACAGAACCAAATGTCCCAGTATTATTAACTGTAAAAGTACCACCAGTCATGTCTTCTTGAGTCAGTTGTTGATTTCGAGCTTTTTGTGCTAGTTGATTGATTTCTCTAGCAATACCTTTAATTGATTTTTCATCTGCATTTTTAATTACAGGAACATATAATTTGTCTTCATCAGCTACAGCTATCGAAATATTGATGTCTTTATGAATTATAATTTCATTACCATCCCAACTGCTGTTAAGTAATGGATTAGATTTCAAAGCTTCTGCTACAGCTTTTACAAAGAAAGCAAAGAATGTTAAATTATATCCTTCTTGTTTTTTAAACACAGTCTTATAATGATTTCTAGTTTTCACAAGGTTTGTAGCATCGACTTCTATCATCATCCAGCCATGTGGAATTTCAGTGGCACTGGTAACCATATTTTGGGCAATTGCTTTTCGCACGCCTTTAACTGGTACTGTATAATCGTCTAATGGTTCATTTGATGAAGCGTTATTATTTCTTGAACTCGTTTCGGAATGATTGGTTATCTGAGTGGTAGGTGTTTCTTTTAAGTCTTGCTGGTTATTTTCTTGAATATAAGTTTCAATATCTTTTTTAGTTACTCTACCCTCAAATCCTGTGCCAGGTACTTGTGATAAATCAATATCGTTTTCTGAAGCTATCTTAAATACGACTGGAGAAAATCTTCCATTATTGATCGAATTCGTAGATGATTGATTTGTGTTAGAAGGCTTAGACTGACTCTTTACAGAATTACTTTGTGTTTGACTAGGTGTTTCATTAGTATCGTCTTGATTAGAATTTAAAGATGTATCATCGGGTTGAATTTTACAAATGATTTGATTGATTTCAATCGTTTCACCTTCAGTAGCAATTAACTCTGTAATTGTACCAGAAATAGTTGAAGGAACTTCTGCTGTTACTTTATCTGTAACTACTTCACATAGTGGTTCATATTCATCTACATGATCCCCTTCAGAAACTAACCATTGTTCGATTGTACCTTCATGGACACTTTCTCCTAATTTTGGCATTTTAACATCCATTATGTTACCTCCCTAAAATTGTGCTAACTCACGCATTTTTTTTAATATCTTATCAGGATTCATCATTACTTCATTTTCTAAGTTAGGAGAAAATGGCATTGATGGAACATCAGGACCAGCTAACCGCATAATTGGTGCATCTAATTCGAATAAACAATGTTCAGCTATGATTGCTGAAACTTCAGACATGACACTACCTTCAAGGTTATCTTCAGTTACAAGCAAAATCTTACCATTTCGTTTAGCGCGTTCAATAATCGTTGTTTTATCTAATGGATAAACTGTTCTTAAGTCAACTACTTCAACATTAATGCCATCTGCCTCTAAAATATCGGCTGCTTGAATACAATAGTTAACACATAAACCATAAGTGAAAACTGTAATATCATCACCTTCACGTTTAACATCAGCTTTACCCAAAGGGATAGTATAGTAAGAATTGGGTACTTCTTCTTTTAAAAATCGATATGCTTTTTTATGTTCAAAAAATAATACTGGATCATTTGATTCAATTGAAGATAATAATAAACCTTTCGCATCATATGGAGTTGAAGGAATTACAATTGTTAATCCAGGTGTAGATGCAAAGATACTCTCAATACTTTGAGAATGATATAAACCACCATGTACGCCACCACCAAATGGTGCACGAACAGTTAAAGGACATTGCCAATCGTTATTAGAACGATATCGCATTTTAGCAGCTTCACTAATAATTTGATTAACTGCTGGTAAAATAAAATCTGCGAATTGAATTTCAGCTATAGGGCGTTTGCCAAGCATTGCTGCACCAATTGCAGTACCGATAATATTTGATTCTGCTAAAGGCGTATCAATTACGCGCAGTTCTCCATATTTTTCTTGTAAACCACGTGTCGCACCGAATACACCACCTTTTCGTCCTACATCTTCTCCTAATATAAAAATATTATTATCTTTTTCCATAGCCAAGTCTTGTGCATTTTGAATGGCTTCTATATAACTCATTTTAGTCATTGAAAATATCTCCTTCTGGATCATACACATATTGATATGTTTCTTCTACATCTGGATATTGAGCATTTTCAGCATCTTTTGTAGCTTTATCTATAATAGATTTATGTGCGTTATCTAATTCGTTTAACCAATCTTCATCAATAATGCCTAAATCGAGTAATTCATTTTTGAATTTAAGATTACAGTCAGATGTCTTAAAAGCATCTCTTTCTTCTTTAGAACGATATGTATCATCATCATCAGAAGAATGAGGAGTCATTCGAGTGGTAATAGCTTCAATCAATGTTGCTCCTTCGCCATTAAGTGCCCTTTCTCTTGCTTCTTTCATTGCTTTGTACATCGCAATTGGATCATTTCCATCTACGGTTTCTCCATGAATACCATAACCTATTGCTCTATCAGATAGATGCGTTGCTGCATATTGTAATGAATCTGGTACTGAAATTGCGTATTTATTATTGATAATTACACATACAAACGGTAAGTTATGGACTCCAGCAAAATTCAATCCCTCATGAAAATCTCCTTGATTAGAACTACCTTCTCCTACAGTAGCAGTTGCTATATTAGATTGTTGATTCATTTTTAATGCTAATGCTGCTCCTACTGAGTGAGGGATTTGTGTTGCTACCGGAGAACTTTGAGATAAAATACCTTTTTCTCTATGACTAAAATGAGAAGGCATTTGTTTTCCTCCAGAATTAATGTCATCCTTTTTACCGAAAGAAGCTAACATTGTATCATAAGGTGAAATCCCCATATATGTAACGAAAGCTAAATCTCTATAATACGGAGATGAAATATCTCCTTCTCTCATTGCATACGCCATACCAATTTGAGTGGCTTCTTGTCCTTGACCACTTACTACAAATGGTATTTTTCCAGCACGGTTAAGTAACCATAAGCGTTCATCTAGTTTTCGTCCTAAGTCCATCCATTTATATATTTCTCTCAAATCTTCATCTGTAAGTCCCACAGATTTGTAGTCAATCATTTTTATTTCCTCCTTTAAACGTGTATTGCTCTATTTTCAGCCTTTAGTCCAAGTTCCATCAATATTTCAGACAATGACGGATGTGCACGAGTCGTTAATCCTAATTCTAATGTTGATCCATTCATAAATTGTAATAAAGCAACTTCATTTATTAACTCCGTGACATGTGGGCCTACCATACTTAGACCAATAATATCTCCATTGTCCTTATTTAATATAATTTCACAAAAACCACGTTTATTTTTAGTTTCTTCAATAACTGCTTTTCCAATAGCATTAAAAGGAACTTTATAACTTGTTGCCTTAATATTTTGAGATTTAGCAGTTTCTATATTCAAACCGATAGATGCGACTTCTGGATAAGTATAAACACATTTGGGCATTAAATGATAATTCACTGGAAGCGGATGATTATTAAACATATGTTCAACTGCAGTGATTCCTTCTTTAGAAGCTACGTGAGCTAATTGTAATGTTCCGATACAATCACCTGCTGCATAAAGATGCTTATCATTCGTTTGTTGAAATTCATTTACTTTGATATAACCATGAGTATCTAATTGAATTTTAGTATTTTGAATACCAATATCACTTGTATTAGGTACGCGACCTACTGCAACTAATATTTTATCAACTGTAATAGTAGTTTTTTCATTTATATGTATTTGGATGACATCATTTTTATGTATGATATTCTCTTCACTTAGTTGGCAATCTTCAAAAAATTCTACACCTCGTTCAATTAAACTATCTTTTAAAAATGTAGAAATGGATTTACTGTCAGAAGGTAATATACGTTTACCTGCTTCAATCACTTTAACATTTACATTTAAATCAGTTAGTAAGGAAGCAAATTCAAGGCCAATCACGCCGCCCCCAACAATAGCAATACTGTCTGGAAGTGTATCAATTTGTAATATATCATCGCTCGATAAAATATTTCGATGATTAATTTTTAAAAATGGTAATGTTTGAGGTCGTGACCCTGTAGCGATAAGTACAAATTGATTTGGAAGTAACTCTGAGCTGCCATCTTCGTATTCAACAGAGATTGTTCCGCTTTGTGGAGAAAATATAGAAGTTCCCATAATACGTCCAATACCATTATAAATATCAATATGATTTTTTTGCATTAAACTTTGAACGCCATTATGCATTTGATTAACAATATCCGTTTTTCGATTCATCATTTTTTCAAAATTAATATGTAAACCGTTTGTGTCTATACCAAATTCTGAAGATTGTCTAACAGTACGAGTCACTTCAGCAGATTTAAGTAGCGCTTTAGTAGGAATACACCCTTTATGTAAACATGTGCCACCTAATAAAGATTTCTCTACAATTGCTACCTTTTTTCCTAATTGAGAAGCACGAATCGCTGCTACGTATCCTGCTGTCCCACCACCTAAAACAACTAAGTCATATTGTTTTTCAGACATTTTGCTACTCCTTATTAATCAGATTTAAAGGTTAGAATTGAAAAGTGTGAATAAACAATTTGAATATAAAAAATAACATTATACTCAATATGTTCTATTTCTTTTCGACATCCAACCTTAATTTAAATTATTTAATTATAAACTATTTATGATTTTGAGCAATCATTTCTCTAGCATTTTCTCTTGTTAATTCAGTTACACTTGCTCCAGAAATCATACGGGCAATTTCGTCAATTTTATCTTCTTTTTTTAACTTTTTCACTTGAGTTGTTGTACGATCATTCTTAGACAATTTACTAATTAATAAGTGATGATCACTCATAGAAGCTACTTGCGGTAAGTGAGATATACAAATAACTTGAATATATTTTGCAATATCTCTCATTTTTTCAGCCATTTTTTGAGCTGCTTGACCAGAAACACCCGAGTCAACTTCATCAAACAAAATAGCAGTTTGACCTCTTGATTCAACGAATATACTTTTTAACGCTAGCATAATACGAGAAAGTTCTCCTCCAGAAGCTATTTTATTTAAACTTTTAAGTGGTTCGCCCTTGTTAGGACTAATGAGAAACTCTACAAATTCAATTCCCTCTATTGTAGGAGTTTCTAATGACTGAAATGAAATTTCGAGGTTAGCATCTTTCATTTGTAAATTTTGAATTTCAGCCACGATATGATCCCGTAACGTTCGAGCTACAATTCGTCTTTCCTTCGATAATGACTGTCCATATTTTATTACTTTTTCATAGAGTAGGTCAATTTCTTCTTTTAATTGAGAAGTACTTTCTTCATAATTTTCAATCTTAGCAATTTCACTTTCTAATTTAGATTGATAAGTAATAAGTTCATCAATAGTTTTACCGTACTTACGTTTAAGATTATTCAGTAAGTTCATTCTAGATTCTAATTCATTAAGTAATTGTTCATCGAATTCAGTATTTGACATTTCATCGTATAGTTCGTGTTTAGCATCCTCTAAGGTATAGTAGAACTGATCAATATCCTCTTTAAGTTTTTTAAATTTACCTGGAATAATGTCATCAATAGTTTGTAAATGATTACTTAATTTATATAAACGGTCAGTGATAGCATGTTCATCTGTAAGTGTGACATGTGCATTGTTTAATGCTAAACTTAATTTTTCAGAATTCTGGATTCGTTTTATATCAGATTCTAATTGAGTAATTTCACCTTCTTTTAGAGAGGCTTCTTGCAATTCCTCAAATTGAAACTTCATTAAATCAAGACGTTGCAATAATGCTTGATCAGCAGACTGTAACTCTTCAAGTTCTTTTTTCTTTTCTTTATATTCATTAAATGTAGTTTCATATTGTTCTTTAACACTGCTATATTGATTTTCAGCATAATCATCTAATAATTTTAAATGATATTTTTGTTTTAATAACGTTTGCGTTTCATGTTGGCCATGTATGTCTAAAAGTTCTTGCATCACTTTTCTTAAATCTTGAAGCGTAACAATTTGATTATTAATACGACAAATACTTTTTCCCGAACTAAAAATTTCTCTTTTTACTAATAGAAAGTCTTCATCAATATCAATATCTAACTCATTTAAAACTGAAATGGCCTCTTTACTATTATCAATATCAAAAATCCCTTCGATAATTGCTTTTTTCTCTCCATGTCTTACAAAATCAGAAGAGGCACGCATACCAATAAGTTGGCCTATTGCATCTATAATAATTGATTTACCAGATCCAGTTTCACCGCTAAGCACAGTTAAACCATCAGAAAAATGAATTTCGAGTTCATCTATAATTGCAAATTGCTTTATTGATAAGGTTTGTAACATAGATTAATCGCATCCTTATAATAAATTGAAAATTCTTGTTTTAATTGTATGACTTGCTTCTTCATCTCTGCATATTAATAGACAGGTATCATCACCACAAATAGTTCCCAATACTTCATCCCAATCAATTTGATCTAAGATTGCTCCGATAGATTGAGCATTACCAGGAAGCGTTTTTAGTACGAGTAAGTTTCCTGTTCCTTCAATATTTACAAATGAATCCATTAAGTATCTACCTAATTTTTCTAAAGGATGGTACTTTCTATCGTTGGGAAGGCTGTATACATACTGTCCTGATGAAGCAGGTACTTTAATTAATTGTAATTCTTTAATGTCACGAGAGACAGTCGCTTGAGTAACATTTAGGTCGTATTCATTTAGACGTTTTACAAGTTCATCTTGTGTTTCAATTTGTTCACTTGAAATAATTTCTCTTATTTTTATATGTCTTACAGATTTTTTTGCCATTATGAACACTCCTAGTTTCGAATATTTATACAATGATTTTAACACAACGTTATTTTAACTACTACTAAAGTTATCCTTTAGAAAGGTTGATTTGAAGAATGATATTATTATTTATGATACGTATTATCATATTTTCTATTTAAATTAAATTTAAATTTATATACATTTATGCATTTTAAATCATTAAAAGTAGATTACTAAAACAAAAAACTCTTTAAAGATTATTGTCTTAGTAATCTTTAAAGAGAAAAACTCTAACTATTAATGGTCACGTGAATAAAATAAATCTACAATTTCTAGAAGCGGTTCAACATCATATTGTGGTTTCAATTGATTAATTGTATCTATTGCAGCATCTTTATGATATTTTAGTTTTTCTTCAGCGCCTGATTTACCAAGTAAAGAAACATAAGTACTTTTATGGTTTTCTACATCGCTTCCTACTTTTTTACCCAATTTTTTCTCATCACCATAAACATCTAATAAATCATCTTTTATTTGAAACATTAGGCCTAAGTGTTCACTGAAACAATCTAATGTATTTAAAATTTCTTTGTTTACATTGGCAATATCCGCAGCACTTAAAATAGAAAATTTTAAAAGACCCCCAGTTTTTGCCTTATGAATTTGCTCTAGAGTATGTAATTCTATTGGAGTATTCTCACTATCCATATCTAAGGTTTGGCCACCGACCATGCCGAGATTGCCACTATCATGTGCTAGTCTTGAAATAACTTTTACTTTTGTTTCAGCATCTAAGTTTTTATCATTTGCAATTAGTTCAAATGATTTTGTTAGTAAGGCGTCTCCCGCTAAAATCGCTTTCCATTCTCCATACACTTTATGATTTGTTAATTTTCCTCTTCTAAAATCATCATTGTCCATTGCAGGTAAATCATCATGTATAAGTGAGTAAGTATGAATCATTTCTAATGCCAGTGCGGTTTGTAAACCTTTTTTATAATTTTCATTTAACACTTCTAAAGTGAGTAATACAAGCACTGGACGAATTCTTTTACCACCAGCATCAAGTGAATATTGCATACTCTCCTCTAGTTTAGTATTTAAAGGAGACGATTTTATAATACCGTCAAGATTATTATTTATAATTTCAATCAATTCATTCATTGATTTCTTCAACATCATCTTCATCCTTTGCTTCATCTTTGATTAATTGATTTACTTTATTTTCAGCATCTTTCAAAGTTTTGTCACAAGCAGATGATAATTTCATACCACGTTGATATAAATCAAGAGATTCTTCTAATGAAACAGTTTCATTATCTAACTTTTGAACTATACTTTCTAATTCTTTCATCATTTCTTCAAAACTTTGTTGTTCTTTACTCATCTTCACACCTTACTTTCTTAACTATAGCGTCTATATTACCGTCTTTCATTGATAATGTGATTTCATCTTGTTCATTTAAATCGTGTGTGCTTGTAATGACTTTATTGTCCTTATTAATAATTGAATATCCTCTTAACATTGTATTAGTTGGACTAAGTTGATTTAATTGCTCAATTTTATTCTTTAAATTAGCTTTATTATGATTAATTAAGTTATATGTTAAATTTATTAATCTATTTTCATTATTACGGATCATTTTTTGATATTGTACAATTGAATCATTTAATCTTCTTATATTAAAATGTTGACGCAATACAGTGATATTGTTTCTTTTTTTTTCAATATTTAACGTTAAACGTTGTGTTAGTTTTTTTTCTAAATCATCTCTTCGTTGAATCTGTTGTTCATATAACAACGTAGGTTGCTTAAATTTATAATAAGATGATAAATAATCTAATTGTTTATGTTGTTTTTCTATTAGTTGTTTAATACTTTTAGTAAGAGAAAATCGATACTGATGTATTTGCTGAATGAGTTCGTACTGATCTGGTGTAGCGATAACAGCAGCTTGAGTAGGAGTTGCTGCTCTCATATCTGCTACAAAATCACTTAAAGTAAAATCAGTTTCATGTCCTACAGCTGAGATAATTGGTGTATGACACTCATATATAGCTCGAACAACTTCTTCTTCATTGAAATTCCATAAATCTTCAATAGAGCCGCCTCCACGGCCTAGAATGATGGTATCTACTCCTAAAGTATCTGCATACTTAATTTTTTCAATAATATCATTTTTAGCATTAATACCTTGTACTAATGTACTAATTGATATTTTTTCTACTAGAGGGTATCTACTATCTATAGTAGTGTGAATATCTCTGATTGCTGCTCCAGTATCAGCTGTAAGAATAGCAATCTTTTTAGGGAATCTAGGGATTGCTTTTTTATGATTTTGATTAAAAATCCCCTGTTTATTTAGTTTTTCTTTTAATTGCTCTAACTTTTGGTATAAATTTCCTATACCGTCAATTTCCATTTTATTAACATAAATTTGATAATTTCCTCTACGTTCATAAACCGAAACTCGAGCTTCTAATAAAACTTCGTCTCCTTCTTTAGGATCAAATGTTAGTTTAGAAGCATTTCCCTTAAACATCATAGCACTTATCACACTATTTTTATCTTTCACATTAAAATAAAGATGACCACTAGAATGTTTTTTAAAATTTGAGAGTTCACCTTTTAATAGGATAGATTGCAAGTGTGGATCTTGATCAAATTTATATTTAATATATTTAGTTAAAGTAGAGACACTTAAATATTCTGACATGATTCATCACTCAAATATGTTTATTTTATATTACTTAAGACACCGTTTATAAATTTATAATGACCTTCATCACTAAATTGTTTTGTTAGCTCTACTGCTTCATTAATGATGACTTTAGGAGGCGTATCACTATGAAGCAATTCAAAGGTAGCCATTCTTAAAATAATACGATCCGTTTTTAATAATCGTTGTATAGACCAGTCTTTTAATTTTGGTTCAATTGATTGATCTAAAACTTGTTCATGATCTTTCACTCCTGTAACAAGCCAATGAATGAACTCAAAATCTAAGTCTGGATAATCGTCTTTTATAAAATTTATAGCTTCATTGATTGTTAAATCTGTATTTTTCATTTCTAGTTGAAACAATGTCTGAAATGCTTGTTTTCTTGATTCTTTGCGACTCATAAGAAACTCCTTTGTATTATGGTAACTTTAATTTATTCAGTTGTGATGTGCATGATATGAATGTTAATTTCTTTGGGTTCGATAGCAGTCATTGTTTTAATGGAATTAAAAATAGAAGTTTGAATTTTACTTGCAACTTTAGCTATTTTTATTCCATGTTTAATAGAGCAATAAACATCAATATGAATACCATCATCTTTAGTATTAACTTTTAAATTTTTATTTAAATTTTTACGACTTATTTTTTCAATATTACTCTTTTTTAGTTCATAAAAATGCCCAGTCACTCCTTCAACTTCAGAAACAGCAATACTTGCTATTACTGAAATAACTTCTGGTACAATTTCTACTTTACCTAAATTAGCATGTGAATAATCTGCTACATTTACCATTGTTTTATCCTCCTATTCACTCTCAGCCATAATATTATACTTTTCTAAAAAGTTTGTATTATAATCTCCAGATTTAAAAATATCATTATTCATTAATTTAAGATGGAATGGAATGGTTGTATCTATTCCTAGAATTAAATATTCACTTAGTGCTCGAATCCCAGTCATTATTGCTTCATCTCTGGTAGGTTCATGCACAACCAATTTTGCTACCATTGAGTCATAATAAGGAGGAATCGTATAGTTTGTATAACATGCTGATTCGATTCTTACTCCGTATCCTCCTGGCGCAAGGTATTGTGTGATTTTACCTGGTGAAGGCATAAAATTCTTATAAGGATTTTCAGCATTAATTCTATATTCAATGGCATGGCCATTTATTGTAATATCATCTTGCGTATAAGGTAGCGGTTCTCCCATAGCAACTTTTAATTGCAATTTCACTAAGTCTACACCTGTTACCATTTCAGTAACTGGATGTTCTACTTGAATTCGTGTATTCATTTCCATAAAATAGAATTTATTTTCATTTAAATCATATATGAATTCTATAGTACCAGCATTTTCATAATTCACTGCTTTAGCTGCGCGAATAGCGGCTTTACCCATCTCTTTACGTTTTTCATCTGTAAGTATTGGCGAAGGTGACTCTTCTACTAATTTTTGCATACGTCTTTGAATTGTGCAGTCACGTTCGCCTAAATGAATTACATTACCGAATTGATCACCAATCACTTGAATTTCAATATGACGGAAATTTTCAATGAATTTTTCTAAGTATAATCCACCATTACCGAAAGCTGTTTGCGCTTCTTGTTGTGTCATACGGTAACCATTTTCTAAATCGTTCTCATTTCGTGCAACGCGAATTCCTTTACCTCCGCCACCAGCAGTAGCTTTAATAATAACTGGATATCCTATCTGTTTAGCCACTTTTTTAGCATCTTCAATCGAATCAATTAATCCATCACTTCCTGGTACTACAGGCACGTTAGCTGCTATCATTTCAGCTTTAGCTACATCTTTAATACCCATTTTTTGAATGGATTGATAACTTGGTCCAATAAATTTTAATTGGCAAGCTTCACAAAGTTCAGCGAAATCACCATTTTCGGCTAAAAAGCCATAACCTGGATGAATTGCATCACATCCTGTTGAAGTCGCTATAGATAGGATGTTTGGAATATTTAAATATGAATCTTTAGACTGAGTTGGACCGACACAATATGCTTCATCAGCGATTTGAGTATGTAATGCATCTTTATCTCCCTCAGAATATATAGCAACAGTTTGAATACCTAAATCATGGCAAGCTCTAATAATTCTAACTGCAATCTCACCACGATTTGCGATTAATACTTTTTTCATTATTTCACCTTAAATAACGGCTGGCCATACTCTACCATTTGTCCGTCTTCCACTAAAATTTCAACGATTTCTCCTGTGACTTCTGCTTGAATTTCATTAAATAATTTCATGGCTTCTAAGATACATACAGTTGAATCATTAGTGACTTTATCCCCAACTTGTACATAAGCTTCCTCTTCAGGTGATGGAGATTTATAAAAAGTCCCTACCATCGGGGCATTAATTGTTTCGTAGTTTGACGTTTCATTTTCTTGGTTTACTTCACTAGTTTGAGACATTTCATTTGCCATTGGTGTTTGTACAGATGGTTGAGATGCCATCACTGTTGGTTGTTGTGAATATTGAGGCGTAATAATTTCAGTTTCTTTTTGTTTTTTTAAATTAACTACGCTACCTTTATTATCTTCTATATTAATTTCAGTTAAACTTGATTCATCAAGAATTTGAATTAATTCTTTAATTTCTTTAAAGTTCATAATTTAATGACTCCTCGACTTAGTTTTCATCTACCCGTCTATTTTACTTGAGTGTGAAAATCAATTCAAGCGTGTTCATTTAACTGAGATCTAACTTATGATTAAAAAAGTATATAAGTAATTATAATATAGTAAATTTATATTAAAACTTAGATACTAAAATATTGATTATTCTTTTTCATTATTTATATAAAAACAGGTTAACCCATAATTAAATATGCATTAACCTGTTTTAATTTAAATTTTTAAAATTATTAATTATGCTCTTGAAATGTAACTACCATCGCTTGTATTAATAACTAACACATCGCCTTCATTAACGAATAATGGTACATTTAAAGTATAACCGGTTTCAACTGTAGCAGATTTTGTAGCACCAGTTGCAGTATCACCTTTAATACCTGGCTCTGTTTCAGTAACTTCAAGTTCAACAGTTTTTGGTAATTCAATACCAATCGTTTCACCTTCATATGACTGAATTTGAACTTCCATATTCGCTTTTAAATATTTTAATTCATCTTTTAAGTAATCGCCAGATAATTCAGTTTGATCAAATGTTTCATTATCCATGAAGACATGAGTATCTCCATCAGCATATAAATATTGCATACGACGATTTTCAATCATCGCTTGTTCTACTTTTTCACCAGCTCGGAAAGTTTTTTCTTGAATAGCACCTGTTCTTAAATTACGTAATTTAGAACGAACAAAAGCAGAACCTTTACCTGGTTTTACGTGTTGGAAATCAATTACTTTCCAAATTCCATTATCTACTGAAATAGTTAAACCTGTTTTAAAATCATTAACCGAAATCATTCAGTTTCCTCCTCAATTATACGCTTACTATAAAATAATAAGGTCTTTTGTGCATTTAGTAAAGACTTCACACCCATTTTCAGTAATTAAAATGTCATCTTCTATACGCACTCCACCAAGACCATCTACATAAATACCTGGTTCAATAGTAACACAATTATTAACTTGAACTGTATCATTAGTATTTTTAGATAATACTGGACCTTCATGAATATCCAAACCAATACCATGACCTAAAGAATGACCAAATTCATTACCATAACCATGTGCTTCAATATAATCTCTAGATAATGCATCAGCTTCCTTAGTTGTCATACCTGGCTTGATTTCTTCAATTGCCTTTATTTGAGATTGAAGCACGATATTATAGATTTCTTTCAATTTTTTATCAGGTTCACCAATCGCAAATGTTCTAGTAATATCTGAACAGTATCCTCTATAATATGCACCAAAGTCAAGAGTAATCATGTCACCTTTTTCGACTACTTTATCACTAGCAACTCCATGAGGCAAAGCCCCTCTATAACCAGAAGCAACGATTGTATCAAATGATGGACCATCAGCGCCTAGTTCTAACATTTTACTTTCAAGCAATGCTTTTAACTCTCTTTCAGTCATTCCAACTTTTGCAATGTTTAAAATGTAGTTATAAGTATCATCCACGATCTTAGCCGCATATTTTATTTTATCGATTTCTTCAGGTGATTTAATTTCTCTAATTTTTTCAATGGCATTGCCTATACTTACGTAATTCGTATCAATTTGGCTTAATTCTTGAAACGTATCATAGCTAACTAAATGACCTTCAAAACCTACTGTTTTATACTGTTTGTTTTTTATAATTTCTTTTATCTCATCAATAATCCCACTACGTCGATTTACAATTTCGAAGTGAGTGGCTTGATTTGTGGCTTGTTCAATATAACGGAAATCTGTAATCAACTTGTTTTCATTATTAGAAATAATTAAAGCGCCACTTGTTCCAGTAAAATCAGAAATATAACGTCTATTATAGTCAGATAATATAACAAGAGCATCAAGATTTTCGCTTTCTAATATATGACGAACTTTAGCTAATTTATCCATTTAACCCACTCCTTGTATAACGTTTGTACATTTTTATTATATACATTAAAATAATAACATACTTAAAATATTAAAGATATTTTGATTTAGGGAGATTTACATGAAAAGATTATTAACGATTTTAGGAGCTTCTTTGTTTTTGGTTGGCTGTGGCTCTCAAAATTTAGGACCTTTAGAAGATAAAACAACCAATTTAAGAGATGAGAATCATAATTTAAAATTAAAAATTCAACAACTAAATCAAGATATAAATAATCAAAAATCTCAGTTAGAAGCATTAAATAAAGATAAAAAGAATGTATCTAAAACTGTTGATAATAATAATGAAGCTAATTTTTTACAAGCTTCTTCAAATTATTATCAAGATATTGCTAAGATTATCGATAAATTTAATCAACTTGATTTAAATAAAACTAAAAAAGATGATAAAAATCAAAATCTTGAAAAGCTAAATTCATTATCAAATGATATAGATGATGCCTACAGCAAATATAAAAGTGATACAGATAAAAGTAATATATCAAATGATAATACTAACGAAGACAAAACTATTAAACAAATAAACAAAAATCTTCAATCTGCTTTTAAAGATATTAAAAATGGCTATGAATCTAACAATAAAAAGAAAATAAATCAAGGTAAGATGAAGTTATCACAAATTAATGTTTCTAGTAGTTCATAAAATAGGAGTTTTTTAGTTGAAAAATATTATATTTTATTTCGTTTTAATTATAGCAGCTATAGGTTTACTGCTAAATCTAAATATTTTTGTAATGTCGTTCATGAAAACAATTTTCACACTTATAATGATTGCTCTTATTATTTACTTTATCTATTATTTCTTCTTTCTTACAAAAGATCAGAGAAAATATCGAAGAGCAGTCCGAAAATATAAAAAAAGACAAAGAAAATAAAAACAAGGAGGTTCAAGAGTATTAGTACTCTTAAGCCTCCTTGCTTTATATCTATTTTTTATATAACCACTCTTCTGAACGATATTTTTCTTCAAGAACTTTTACTTCGGCTAATTGATTTTCAGTTAGAGATAGTGGTTTAAATTCGATATTTAAACCTTTTTTAAATCCTTCTTCAAATGCTTTTTCCATTTCTTCAATAGAGATGTGTCTATCTGATATATCATTTATTGCTACAGCTTTATCTACGAAAGCTTTTTTCATTTTTTCTTTCAAGCGATCATTCTTAAAAATAAACATATCAAATAATTCGTCTACATCTACATCTTGAAGTAGTGACCCATGTTGAAGAATAACACCCTTTTGACGTGTTTGTGCACTACCTGCAATTTTACGTCCTTCAACGACCAATTCATACCAACTTGGGGCATCAAAGCAAACGGCACTTCTTGGTTGTTTTAATTTTTCTCTCTCTTCTTTAGAACGTGGAATAGCAAAATAAGCATCAAATCCTAATAATTTAAAGCCTTCTAAAAGTCCTTCTGAAATGACACGGTAGGCTTCAGTAATTGTAGAAGGCATATTTGGATGAGATTCAGGTACGATAACACTATATGTTAATTCTTTGTCATGTAGAACGCCTCTACCACCAGTTTGACGGCGAATTAAACCAAATCCTTTTTCTTTCACTTTATCGATATCAATTTCTTTTTTTAATCTTTGAAAATAACCTACAGATAAGGTAGCAGGATTCCAAGTATAAAATCTAACTACAGGATCAATTTCCCCTCTTGAAACAAAATTTAATAAGGCTTCATCCATCGCCATATTATAATAAGGATCATGGCTTCCAGTATTGATAAAATTCCATGTTTCAGTCATATAAAAAACTCCAATCACAACTTAATTTATATAAATTCAACGTTAATGTTACTTTAGAATGTATTAGAAATATGAAACAATAAAAAATTTTTGATAAATTGAGCTAACACCTTTATAATTAATAATAACGGTTAATTAGGGAGGATGCAATATGAATGTATCTTTGATTATAGCATTAATAATTATAGTTTTAATAATCCTTTACATGGTTGGAAATTTCTTTCTTAATCGACGAGCTGTAACTGAACTAGATCAAAACGAATTTCATAAAGGTTTAAGAAAAGCTCAAGTCATTGATGTACGTGAAAAAGTTGATTATGATTATGGTCATATTAATGGTGCTCGCAATATTCCAATATCTATGTTTAGACAAAGATTTCAAGGTTTACGTAAAGATCAACCTGTATATCTTTGTGATGCAAATGGTATTGCCAGTTATCGTGCTGCTCGCATTTTGAAAAAAAATGGATATAAAGATTTATACATGCTTAAAGGCGGCTATAAAAAATGGACTGGTAAAATTAAAACTAAAAAATAATTATCAGAAATAAAACTCTCAAGAAATTTCTTGAGAGTTTTATTATTTCTGATAATTAAATCATTCATTAAATTATTTACAATATTAAAGTTTTTCTTGATGTAAATCTTCAAATTTAAGAATTGGTTTACGGGCTGCAGTTGTTTCATCCAATCTATCAATGATAGTTGTATGAGGTGCTTCTAATACTTTATCAGGATCACTTTCAACTTCATCTGCAATTTGAAGCATTGCATCAATGAAGTAGTCTAAAGTTTCTTTAGATTCAGTTTCAGTTGGTTCAATCATCATACCTTCTTCCACATTTAGCGGGAAGTAAATTGTTGGTGGATGTACGCCAAAATCTAGTAAACGTTTTGCCATATCTAGAGTACGGACACCATATTCTTTTTGTTTAGATCCACTTAAGACAAATTCATGTTTACAATATTGTTCATAAGGGATTTCATAACGATCTTTTAATCGAGCTTTAATGTAGTTCGCATTTAAGACAGCTGCTTCAGACACTTCTTTTAATCCTTGTGCACCCATTGTTCTAATATACGTATAAGCTCTTAAATAAATACCAAAGTTACCATAAAATGGTTTTACTCGACCGATTGAATTTTCAATATCATTATCATATTTAAATGTATCACCGTCTTTAATCACCATTGGTTTTGGTAAATAACTTGCTAATTCTTTTTTTACGCCGACTGGGCCTGAACCAGGGCCACCACCGCCATGAGGACCTGTGAATGTTTTATGCAAGTTTAGGTGCACAGCATCAAATCCCATGTCTCCAGGACGAACTTTATCCATAATAGCATTTAAGTTTGCTCCATCGTAATAGAGTAACCCGCCTGCTTCATGAACAATTTCACGGATGTCCATAATATTTTTCTCAAAGATACCTAAAGTATTTGGGTTAGTTAGCATAATAGCAGCAGTATTTTCATTAACGACACGCTTTAAGTCTTCGATATCAACTTCACCGCGTTCATTAGATTTAACAGTTACTGATTTAAATCCGGCAAATGAAGCTGATGCAGGGTTTGTACCATGTGCAGAGTCTGGAACAATAACTTCATTACGATGTCCCTCACCATTTTTTATATGATATGCTTTAAAAATCATTAAAGCTGTCCACTCACCATGAGCACCTGCTGCTGGTTGTAGAGTTACTTCATCCATACCTGTAATTTCTTTTAGTTCTTCTTGTAAACTATAAATAATTTCTAATGAACCTTGAATTTGTTCTTCCTCTTGTAATGGATGAGATTCTGCAAATCCAGAAATACGAGCAACTTTTTCGTTAATTTTTGGATTATATTTCATAGTACAAGAACCTAAGGGATAAAATCCAGAATCTACCCCAAAGTTTTTATTCGAAAGTTCCGTGTAATGACGTACTAAATCTAATTCTGCCACCTCAGGAAACTCTGCTTTATTTTTACGAATAAATTTATCATCTAAAATACTTTCAACAGAGTCTGTTTTAATATCACTTTGTGGTAAAGAATATGCATATCTACCTTCTCTAGATCTTTCAAAAATTAATGGACTAGATTTACTTACTACCATTTAGCTCACCAGCTTTCTCAACAAATGTATCAATCTCTTCTTTCGTTCTTAATTCAGTAACAGCAATTAACATATGATTGTCAAAGTCTGATGAAGCTTCACCTAAGTCAAAGCCTCCGATGAAACCATGTTCTGCTAATTTTTTATTTACATCTTTGATAGGTTGATCAAACTTAACAACAAATTCATTAAAAGATGTACCATCTAGGACTTCAAAACCGTTGTTTTTAAATTGATTTTTAGCATAATTAGCATGTTCTAAGTTTTGAACCGCAATATCATAAATACCTTGTTTACCAAGAGCTGACATAGCAATTGAGGATGCTAAAGCATTCAATGCTTGATTTGAACAAATATTTGATGTGGCTTTATCACGACGAATATGTTGTTCACGAGCTTGTAAAGTAAGAACAAACCCTCTATTACCTTCATCATCTTGCGTTTGTCCTACTAATCTGCCAGGAACTTTACGCATTAACTTTTTAGTAGTAGCAAAGTAACCACAATGAGGACCGCCAAATTGAGTAGGAATACCAAATGGTTGTGTATCACCAACAACAATATCTGCTCCAAATTGGCCTGGAGGTGTTAAAACGCCTAATGCTAATGGGTTAGAATAAACAATGAATAACGCTTTTTTATTTTCAATATAAGAATGAATTTTTTCTAAATCTTCAATTGATCCATAGAAGTTAGGATATTGTACAGCAACTGCTGCAGTATCATCATCAATTGCTTGTTCTAATTTTTCTAGGTCAGTAATCGTTCCATTTAAATCAACTTCAACAATTTCAAATTCTTTTCTTACTTTAATATACGTTTTTAATACTTGTAGAGCCTGATAATGGAGACCTTTAGATACTACAATTTTGTTCTTTTTAGTATGATTAAAAGCTAATATACAAGCTTCGGCAAAGCTAGTTATGCCATCATACATAGACGAATTTGCGACATCCATTTGAGTAAGTTCACAAATTAATGTTTGGAATTCAAAAATTGCTTGTAGTTCACCTTGAGAAATTTCAGGTTGATAAGGTGTATAAGCAGTATAAAATTCAGAACGAGAAATCATAGCGTCTACTACTGCAGGTGTGTAATGATCATATACTCCTGCACCTAAAAAACTCACATGTGTTTCTTTAGTAATATTTTTATTTGCAATAGTATTCAATCTTCTTAAAAGTGAAGTTTCAGCTTCTGCACTATCTATATTCAAATCTCTATTAAGTAAAATATCTTTTGGAATATCTCCAAAGAGCTCGGTAATTGAATTTGCTCCAATTGTTTCTAACATTTCTTTTTTATCTTTATCAGTTAATGGTATATAACGATGACTCACATTGCACACCCCTTAGTTATTTTTCGATTTGATTTTTCTTAACAATTTTAGCTTTTAATTGTCTTTTACGAACTTGAACTAGTAATTCTTTACCTAACTCAAATTCATCACGATCAATAATAGCCATAGCAATTGATTTTCCTGAAGAAGGTGATTGAGTTCCTGAAGTAATTTCACCTATTTCTTTTCCGTCAAGATTCATTACTGTATAACCCGTTCTTGCAATGCCTTTATCTATAAGTTCTAAACCTACAGTACGTCGTTTTGACCCATTCTCTTTTTGATCTTTTAAAACAGATTTACCAATAAATTCATCTTCAATTAAAGGTTTAGCAGCAAAAGCAATTCCACCTTCATAAGGCGTAATTGATTCAGTGAGATCTTGTCCATGAAGAGGTAAACCAGCTTCTAATCTAAGTGTATCTCTTGCACCTAAACCACAAGGTACAACGCCTTTATCAATAAAACCATTCCAAATGTCAACTGTATCATTTGAATTACAATAAATTTCAAAACCATCTTCACCTGTATATCCAGATTGAGATAAGATAACATTTTTTCCAAAAATAGTTACATTTTGTTTGAATTCAAAAGGCTTCATTTCACTTACATCAATATCAACAAGTTCACTTACTAAAGTTCTTGCTTGAGGGCCTTGAACCGCTAATTGACCATACTGTTCAGACACATTTGTTACAGTAGCATTAAATTTAGATTGATGTTTTTGAATCCATTCGAAATCCTTATCAGTATTGGCTGCATTAACAATTAATAAGTATTTGTTATCAGCAATTTTATATGTTACTAAATCATCAATGATACCACCCTCATCATTACATAAAGCTGTATATTGAGCTTTAGTTTCAGATAATTTAGTAGTATCATTTGAAAGTAAATATTGAACAAATTTACTAGCATTTTCACCTTCTATTAAAATTTCTCCCATATGACTTACATCGAACATACCTACTTTGTATCTAACTGCGTTATGTTCTTCTTTAATACTAGTAAATTGAACAGGCATAGCCCACCCACCGAATTCAACTATTTTAGCACCACTATTTACATAAGTTTCATATAATGGTGTCTTTTTTAATTCGTTTGTCATTTAAAAACCCCCTATTTTTTTATAAAAAAAGCAGAGTAGCAGAAGCTACCCTGTCTAAATAACAAATCCAGGACTGCGTAACAGTATTATCCTTTTGCCTGAGAGTTTCGTAGTTTACTTGCACCTTCGGCGATAACATGACATAATTTCAAAACAACTATAGAATCAGTTCAAGTTATTCTCTCTAATACTGATCATTCGCATGGTATATGATTTAAAATTGTTTTATATACACATTCAATTGTTTTACTACTATCTACTTTTTTGGATGCGATTTCATTATATCTTGAAACTCTCGATAAATACAAGTCTTTTAATTGTTTTTCACTTTTGTTTTTCGCATTTGGTCTATGTGGATCATTAGCAATTCTATTATAGATAATATCTATATCACAATCTAACCAAATAACTGTTTTATTTTTTAAAAGTGAGATAGAATTATCGTTTTCTATAATTCCTCCCCCGGTTGATATAATATCATATTTACCAATACAATCATTTAAATATTTATACTCTAACTTACGAAATCCTTTTTCACCAATTTCATTAAAAATATCTGGTATTGTTTTAAATTCTTTCATTTCTATATATGTATCTAAATCAATATATGAATAGTGTAATTTTGAAGCCAAATATTTGCCAATAGTACTTTTACCAGTACCCATAAAGCCTGTTAATATAAGTGGTAAATAAGAATGAGTCATCCTAATCACCTCTCTTAAGTTTATCACTTATTATACTATCATAATATATTTGAATATTATGTATTGTTTTTAATTTTATACTATATTGAGCAGAATAAGTAGATATAATTATCAAATATATACTAAGAATAAATAATGTATAGCTACTTATATATCCTTTCATTTTATAAAAATAAGTTTTTTTCATAGTAGTCGTTTTTATCACCTATTTTTAGTTTTAATTTTATGATGTTAGAAGGTAAAATTTGAAATTCTGCATTGATGACGTTATTTAGTAAAACGATATTGCCATTCCCATTAATTTTGTAAAATAGTTTGTTGTTTTTAAATTCTATATAATCTTTAGACGATTCATTATCAATGATAATTGTATGTTTATCCTTAATTATAAGGGCATGATGCTTTTTCGAAATAATTTGAGTTATATTTGTCTGAAAAAAAGCATATTCTGTTTGATAACTATTATATGACTCGTATAAATAGGAATGAGTCAATTTAATTAATTGAGGAAAAAATGTTAACATCATTGTTGTTAAAAATAATGAAACTAACATTTCTATTAAAGTGAATGATTTTAATTTAATATTTAACGCATGATTCGATTTCAGTTTCTTTGTGAAGTCCACATATTTTGTTGGAATAAAGTTTAATATGATAATCACCTAAATTTATACCTTTTGAAAGGGTTTTTTTATCATAATGGTTGATACTACTCATTATGGTTTGCTTGATTTCAATAATTTGGTATTCTCTTTTTAATGTATGATTTAAACTGATTAGTAGTGGAATTAAAGTAAAAACTATAGTAGTGAATATATACAAGCTAAATAAACTATCGATGAGTAACACTGCTTTAAATTTTAAAATATCTAATTCTTCCTTTTTCAATATTAATAATCAACTTATATTGATGTTGATTGATTTTCAATATTAAAGAGCCAAACTGATTTATTCTTCCTTCTTTATTAAAAGTAATTTTCTCTAAATTTCTAACTTCAACTATTTTTCCATCTTCAATATTGTAGTTGTACCGCCCACCATGTGCTTCTATTACTTTTATAATTGAGGAATGTTTTGAAATTAACAATGTAATAGATTGATGATCACGCATCGCTTTAGATTTAAAATATTCTAATTGATTAACAAATTGTGTTGCTTTTAAATCGTCTGACAAAGAAATATTGTTAAATACATTTACCCTTAAAGTTGCATTAAGTAAGATTGTTAAAATCAAAATGATTAACAAGCTCTCTATAAAAGTGAATGCTTTAATATTCTTACTCTGCAACTGCTTCTCCATTTTTAATACTGATAGTTTCTCCAGACTTACAAGATGATTGCCCTTGTTTTATAAACCCTTCAGTTACTAAGTCCTCAATAGAATTAGGAACTCTATTATGTTTTAAAGTATAAGCTTCAATTTGACTATTGACCATTTTCACTTGTGCTTCACATCCTGTTGATTGAATATGTGACATTTGTTTAGCTATATTCGGAATAATAAGAATGAGTAAAACACTAATTATTAATAGTACAAGTAACATCTCAATTAAAGTAAAAGCTTTTAATTTATTTTTGAATTTTTTCATAAAAAACCTCCATTTTACTTTACTTAATATTTTGCATAAGTTGGAACATGGGTAACATAATCACTAGATACAAGCTGACTATAAAGGCTCCTAAGAATATAAATACGATAGGTTGGATAATTTTTGACTGTTTTAAAGCTGTTTGTTGGAGCCTTTGAATTAATATTTGACAATACATTTTCAACTCAATATCTAATTTATTATTTTTCTCACCTTGCTTAATAAACTGTATTAAATCATATTGATAACATGGTATTTTAATCAAAATATTGGGTAAATTAATGCCTCTATTTAGTTCATTTTGAATAACGATACCAATATAATTCAAAAATGAGTTGTTTTGTAGATGAATGTACATATCTACGACTTGTTGAATACTAATACCATTTTTATAAAATAAAGCTAAATCATTAGCAAGTTGATATGTTTTTATAGTCGAATAATAAAAACGTACAATTGGTATGTAAGAAATGAATGTAAGTTTTTTGGATATATCTAATTTATTAAGAAAGATAAATATAATGATGGATAAAGTTAGTAAAGTAAAAAAAACAAAAAGAAAAATTTGCGGTAAATGACTAATTAAATATGTAATAATAGTTTGTGATAAATTGAGTTTAACATCCATCATTGAATACAGATGTTCAAATTGAGGTAAAACTGTATAATTTAATATACTTAACATAGTTATAAATATTGCAATTAAAATGATGGGATATTGAATAGCTTTTAATATTCGTTGTTTAGCTTGAAGATTTGTTTTTAAATAATTCATTGCTTCCTCTAGTGCTTCATTTATATTCCCATATTTCTGCGCAAATTGAATTTGAGTGATAATAGATTTAGGATAGCCTATTAATTCTAATATTTGATCGCATTCTCCTCCTGTTTTTATTATTTTAACTATCTTATTTGCTATATCTTTATTTTTATAATTAAAATACAAATTTATAAAATTAAAACTTTCTAATAATGTAAATCCACTTTTAAGTAAGTTATTCAAATTATTTAGAAGTATAATTTGTTGGTTTTCATTAAGAACTTTAGAATGTTTGTTAAATATATTTTTCAACCACATCTTCACATATAAGACCTTCTTTCGATAGCGATAACAATTTTTCTTTTAAATTATTAAATGTCTTAGGAAGCGTATGGTTATGTTCAAAAAAATATTGAATTTGATTATTTGTAATAGACTCACAAACAAGCTTTCTTTGATTTGAAGTAGTTGTAACTAATCTTTGATTTGAAATAACATTTATTGCTTGTGAAATTTCTTGAACACTAATCCCCATCTCTAACAATCTGAGTATTGCGCCCTTACAATTGCTTGAATGCATAGTAGTTAACACTAAATGACCACTTAAACTTGCTTGAATAACACATTTTGCCACTTCAGCATCTCTAATTTCACCAATTAAAATAACATCTGGATCACATCTTAATATTGCTTTAAATGAACTAACATAATCTATACCGGCTTTATGATTTACTGACACTTGTGTTATGCCTTTTAATAATTGTTCAACAGGATTTTCAATTGTAATAACATTTAAATTTAATTCTTGAAAAGCATAGAGTACTAATTGATACATCAAAGTACTTTTACCTGAACCTGTTGGACCAGTAAGTAAAATGAGACCTTGCTTTTTATTCATTAGAGATTTAAAGTCATTAAAGTCCTTATACTCTCTTTTAGAAGTGAAATATTGAGGGATAAGTCTAATAACACAACTTTCTATTCCTAATGACAAAGGTAAAGTAGAAATTCTTAAATAAAATATTGATTTAGCATGATAAGTATATCTACCACTTTGAGCTATTTGATGTGTTGATACATCTAAATTTGCTTTAAATTTCATATAAATTAATAATTTTTCATAAATGTCATTACTAAACATTTCATATGTCTCTAATATATCATTCACTCTGAATTTAATATGTACTTTATCCTCTGAAGGAATAAAGTGTACGTCACTTGCATTTTTTGAAATTGCTTTATTAATTATTTCTTGAAATAATAATTTCAAAAAAAAACACCTCCTACATATATAAACGTAAGAGGTGTTTAAATTACTTTTTTATTGTCCATCTAAATATGGATTGAGTTGTTCGTCATCTACCGTAGTGTATTGACCATGACCTGGGAATAAAGGCAAATCTCCGTCTAATTCAAATAATTTATCCTTAATTGAGTCTACTAATGTTTCATAGTCTCCTCTATATAAGTCTGTTCTTCCAATACCGTTATTAAATAATGTATCTCCTACTACTGCAAAATCGTCAAAAACGTAAGTTAAACTTCCTGGCGAATGACCTGGTGTATGAAGAACATTGAATTTAAATTCATCGATTGTAAAATTACCTTCATCTAAAGCAATTGGTTGAGCTTTACTAGTAGTGAGTGGCATACCATATTGTTTAAATTTTGAAGAACCATTTTTTTCAGGATCAGTTAAGAAAGAAAATTCTTCTTTATGCATATAAACAGGTACATCATATTTGGATAATACATCGTCTAAAGCACCAATATGATCAAAATGAGCGTGTGTAAGTAGTATTGCTTTTAAAGGTTTATTGATTTGATTTAATTTCTTAAATATTTTATCAGATTCTCCAGCAGGATCAACTAATAATACACTGTTATCGCTTTCTACAAAATACGCGTTTGTATCAACTAATCCTAAAGATAAATTAGAAATTCTCATATTATTCACCTTGTTTATCTAAATGTTTTTGAACAGATTTTAATTTATCATTCATTTTACGAGACTTATCTCTTCTATCATCAATACGGATATTTGTACATACTCTATCTAATCCTTTATCAAATGGTAATTCGTGAATTGCTTGAACTACTTCAAATAAATCTTTAAGATCACCTTCGATAAGCGTATTCATAGGGGTTAATTGATAGTCAATTTTACCTTGCTTTTTAAATGCTTCTAGTTTCGTTTGGATTTCTGCAATATATTTACTAACACTAGGACCTTCCGTTCCGACTGGTATAACAACTACATCAATAATAGCCATTATTTAACACCATCCTTTTCAATTATATATGTTTTTATTAGTCCAGCAGCACCAGTGATACCAGCATCATTTCCAAGTTTTGCTTGGACAATTTCAGTATCTTTTTGAGCAGGAGTAAATGTTAAATTATGATATTCTGTTTTAATATTTTCAATTAATATTAATCCAGCTGTAGACATTCCTCCACCTAAAACAATATATTTAGGATTGCTTGTAGCACTAATTATACTACATAAATAAGCGATATGATTTGCGACCTTCTCTGTTATAAATATACAGAATTGATCTCCTGCTTTTGCTGCATCAAATACAGCTTTAGCAGTTACTTTATTCTCTTTTATAAGTGATAAAATAGATGATTTAAAAGTTAGTTTAGGATAATAAAAATTGACTAAATTAACCACTCCAGTAGCTGAAGCAACAGTTTCAATACATCCTGATTTGCCACAATTACAATTAAAACGTTGATCAAAATCAGTTCTAATATGACCTATTTCTGCACCTGAACCATTATGACCATGTACAATTTCACCATTTGAAATGATGCCTCCACCAAGACCAGTACCAAGTGTAATAGCAACTACATCATTTGCACCTTGACCAGCACCTTTATGCTTTTCACCCAGTGCAGCTACATTTGCATCATTATCCACATATACAGGACAATCTATAAATTCACTAAAAATCTCTCTCACATTTACATTTCCAGGCCAATGTAAATTAACAGCCCCATGTACGATTCCCGTTTCAAAATCAACAGGACCAGGAACTCCTATACCAACTCCGATAACATTTTGAAGATCAAAATGATAAGATTCAGTTGCTTCTTTAAAAGAATCAAAGACTTGCCTTAATAAAGTTCGACCTGTATGGTCTGAAGTATCGGTTTCAATAGACCATTTATGTAATCGTTCTAATTTTGTATCAAAGATACCAAGTTTACATGTTGTTCCACCTATATCAGCTGCTAAAATAATATTTTTCATTTATGCTCATTCCTTCTTTGATTAATTATTAAAATACATTTTAGATATTCTTCATTTGTTAAAAGATCATAATTGTAAAGAGAACGTATTTCTTGTTGCATCATTTCATACATATCTTCTTTATCTTTAAAATATATAATAAAACCATAACGTTTCAAAAGTTGCAAGACATCATAAAAATTGTTAATTTTTCGATTCATTACTATCTTTCAATTCTTTTTCTAAATTTTTATAGCTTTGGTTATTGGCATCAATTTTCAAAGCTTTTTTTATATATTTTAAAGATTTATCGTTATCATTTAATGCTCTATTAGCTATGGATAATTCATAGTTTAATAATGCAGAGTTAGGATGACTTCTTAGGCCTCTTTCCCAATCAGCCATTGCCTCTGCTTTAGAACTTTTAGTAGCAGTTATTAAACCTTTTAAGTAATATGTTTCATCATCATCGTATCCTTTATTGATTGTATGTTCAACAATTGATAAAGCATCATCATAATTATAGGATATCATTTCGTCTTTAATAAGTTTATCGTAAATATTTTCTTCTTTAATTGAAAATATTCTAATTTGTAATAAAACAAAAAGTACTAATAATAAAATTAAAAATAACCAAAATAAATTACGATTTTCATGAAAATAATAGCCTATTAATGTAATAAGGATACCACCTATGAAACCACCTAAATGAGCCATTAAATTAATATTCGACATAAATAGCGAGACAAAAATCAATATTAATACAACAACTAACAATTGTATTATCATTTTCTTATTAAAAGTCTTACTTAAGTACATCATCGTTAAAATAGCCCCTATAAGACCAAAAATGGCTCCACTTGCACCAACAGATATTGTACTTATATTAAAGGATAACGAAGCAAAGTTTCCAAATAATCCAGAAATTAAATAGATACCTAACATTTTATATGGACCAACGATCGTCTCTACAATTTTACCAAAAATGAATAAAGATAGCATATTCATTAAAATATGTTCAAAATTAAAATGTAAAAACATCGAGGTAATAAGACGGTACCACTCTCCGTGCACTACATTGAAGTGTACTAATCCCCCAACATCTAGTAGCTTAATATCTGAAAAATGATTTAGATAAATCTTCATATATAACCATACTAGGACATTTATAGCTATAAGTGTATAAGTCATTGGTGAAAATATCATCATATACTTATCAACAAGGTTCGTATTAAGTACACGCTTTTTATAATCTAACGATGATTTTTTATCTTTTTTATTAACGCGTTTTTTTAAAATAAAATTAGGCATTGTATTTTCTAAGTCTTTTTCATTAGTGATACTATGATAAATCAACTTAGTAGGATGCGTTTCATCGAAATTATCAATATTCATCGATGTTTCTATAAAGTAGAAGAACTCAACTTTTTTAATTTTAAATCCTAACTTTTTTTGTAAATTCTCTTTATGATCATTTATTTTAGATTTGTCGAAGCGTATCTCTTGAGTTGAACTCACTTCTTTTCTAAATACAATAAGTTCTTCTTTTTTCTTATTGAATAACCAAATTTCATTTGTATTTTTATCTGTGTGTTCTAATTTATAGTTAAAATATTTGATCCAATAATAAATTGATTTCCAATATAGTTTATCAATATTCATTAATTCCTCCCAAATTTAGTGTTACATATAATTAAATTATCTACAGGTTGATCATGTTTTTCCACATCGAAATCTGATATTTGGAAGTCATATATAAGACTAATTGAGTTAATATCGTGTTGATTTAGAAATTTATCATAGTAACCTCCTCCATACCCTATACGAAAACCATTTGTTTGAAAAGCTACTCCAGGTACAATAAGTAAATCCATGTCATTACTAATAGATGTATCTTCATTAACATAATTAATGCCTTTATCATCGGTAGCTATTGATGACAAATCTAATAGTTGTTTAAAGTTCATATTACGACTTCTGTAATCTGTATTGGGCACAAAAATTTGTTTTCCATTATCTAAAGCGAAATTAATAATATTGTATGTATTAATCTCGTGTGGCATAGACAAAAATATACCGATACGATGTGCATTTTTGAATTTTTCGTTTTCAATTAATTGTTTCATTAACCAAATATCAGCTTTATGCTTACTTTTTTTATCAAAGTCTTTCATTTGTGATAAGATATTTTTTCTAATTTGTTTTTTACCCATTCTTTCTCCCATCCTTTAATATATATTATAACGTTATTATATAGTGATGTCATTTGTGATAATTCAAATTATTTTAAGTTAAAAAATTATATTAATTTATATAAAATAAATATAGTTGTTGATTATATATTTAGGATTATTAATAGTTGAATGAGCTACTAAAGTAAAAAAGGTTGGAACAATTTTGTTCCAACCTTTTTACTTTTAATATTATTTAGTTTCACGATGTAGAGTTTGTTTGTTATCACGTGAACAATATTTTTTCATTTCAATACGTTCAGGATTGTTTCTTTTATTTTTAGTAGTAATGTAGTTTCTGTCACCACATTCAGTACAAGCTAATGTTACGTTTACGCGCATGATTATACCTCCTTACCTTTTCTAAATACGACTTTATTATCATACCACTTAGACGATTAATTGAAAAGTATTAATTTTTACTAGTATTAAGTAGAAAAGCATCTTATCAACGGTTATTAAAATTATTTTTCATTTTTAAAGTAGTAATTAATGATATCTCTTCCTAAATCTCCCCCATTTAACCATGGTGGTGGAACAGGTTGATTAGTATATACGATAGAAAAAGCTAATTTAGGATCTTTAATAGGCGCATAACCTATATATGTTGAGTTAACTCTAGATTGTCCGTTTTGATAAACTTCAGCAGTACCAGTTTTACCAGCTGATGGAACAACAGTTTTATGGAAGCTTGCATAGCCTGTACCATCTTTTTCATTGAAAGCCATCTTGAATCCTTGTTTTACTTCATCTATCTCATCTTGAGAATTATTAACTTTATTTAGTATATTACCTTTAATTTTATCTTTAACCGGTCCTACTTGATCACTATTTGTTGCGTCATGTATAGCTAAACCAATGTGCGGTTGTACTCTGTAACCATTATTTGCAATTGTAGATATATATTGTGAAAGTTGAATAGGTGTATAAGTATCATACTGACCTATTGATAAATCTAAATAATTGCCTGGATTATTAGTTAATGGTTCAATTTGACCAATTGTTTCATTAGGTAAATCGATACCTGTTTTAACACCTAATCCTACTTGATTTAGACCTTTTCTTAGTTTTTGACCAGCTTCTTCAATATTATTAGGTAAACTCATACCACTTGAGTAAGGATCACCAGCTAGTCTTAAAGCAGTTTTAAACATATATACGTTTGAAGAATGCATTAATGCTTCTTTGTCGTTAATTAGGACTTTGCCATTTTGGTTAAAGTAAGAACGTTTAGTTAGTCCGCCTCTAAAGTGTAAAGGTTCATCAATCATTTCTTCACCGACTTTGATAGTATGATTTTGATAACCAGTTAATAAGGTTGCTCCTTTAACAGAAGAACCGACTGCAAATTGGCCAGTAAAGTTACCTAAATCATAATCTAGCAATTCACCATTTTTATCAATTTGTCTTCCAGCCATTGCAAGAATATCACCATTTTTAGGATTTTGAACAACTACAAGCGCATTGTCCATGTTGGTTGCTCCTTGACTACGCAGTGTCTTTATTTCGTTTTCTAACAGAGACTCAACTTTTTTTTGTAAATCAATGTCAATTGTTAGTTGTAAATCATTTCCACGTGACCCAGGGTTAATCACTTTAGAACTAATAACTTTACCAGATTTATCCGTAGTGTATTTCAGCTGTTTCTTTTTACCACGTAGAATGTCTTCATATTGATACTCTAGATAAGCTTTCCCTACCCTGTCATTTCTAGAATATCCTTTTGCTAAATACTGTTCAGTTAATTCTTTAGGAATACCCTCAGAAGGTGTAGAAACACTACCAAATATACTTCTTAAAGTTTCACCATATGGATATTTTCGATCCCAGTCCATTGAAGTATTGACACCAGGTAAATTATCCAATTGTTGAGAAACAGCAGCATATTCCTTTTCACTAACATCTTCATTTTTTATCATTTGCGGATCAAGTGTAGATCCAGATGACATTTCTCTATATATAGCTAACACTTGTAAATCATGCTTAGATAAACTATTTAATTGAGTATTTTTAATTTTACTATGTAATTGTTTATCATACTGTTCTTGACTTATGCTACCATTGTTAAGCATAGTTGTTTCTTTTTTCATTAATTTATTAACATCTTTTGGATGATTTTGTATCCAAAAGTCTTGTTTATCTTGCTTTGTAATCTTATCAGTATTCATTGTAATGAGTTTAGCTAATTTTTTAGCGGTATTTAACATGTCTTGTTGACTTGTTTTTCTAGAACGCGTGTAGGTAATTGCTAATTTCGAAGCATTATCAACTAAAATCTTGCCATTTCTATCTAGTATTCTTCCTCGTGGTACGGACTCATTGACAGTAATATTCTCATCATTTTTCACTAATTGACTATAATGTGCACCTTGTGCAATTTGTAAATATCCTAGTCTTAGGACAATTAATACGAAAATCAAAACAATTGCACCAAATATAAAACGAATTCGTTTATTCATCGTATGTTTTATTTTTTCATCATTTGATTTTTCTTTTAATCTTTTAAGCAAGACAACCGACCTCAATTATTAATCATGTATACTTATAAATGATATATGAAATTGTATAATTTTTCTATATTTTTCATAAAAAAAAGTGATCTCCCAAAAAGAGATCACTAATAAATACTTTTTTTATTTATTATTTTGTAGCAGCGTTGTATAACTCGTCTACTTTTTCCCAATTTACAACATTCCAGAAAGCACTGATATAATCTGGACGTTTATTTTGATATTTAAGATAATAAGCATGTTCCCAAACATCTAAGCCTAAAATTGGAGTTTTTCCTTCAGTAATAGGGTTATCTTGATTTGGAGTAGTAACAATTTCTAATTTTCCATTATTTACTACTAACCAAGCCCAACCTGAACCAAAACGTGCTGCAGCTTTATCAGCGAATTCTTTTTTAAACTCATCTAAAGAACCCCATTGTTCTTTAATTTTATCAACTACAGTACCTTTTTCTTCAGAATTAGGAGTTAATAATTCCCAGAATAATGAGTGATTTAAATGACCTCCACCATTATTACGTACTGCTGTTTGAATATTTTCAGGTACACTATCTAAATTTGCAACAATTTCTTCAATTGATTTAGATTCTAAATCAGTACCTTCAACTGCAGAGTTTAATTTTGTAACATAAGTGTTATGATGTTTGTCATGATGAATTTCCATTGTTTCTTTGTCGATATGTGGTTCTAATGCATCTGCTGCATATGGTAAATTTGGTAATTCAAAAGCCATAAATAATCATCCTCCTAAATTATTTTCACATAAATCATAACAAGCTATATGATGTGCAACAAATCATTTGCTTTAAATATTATTCACATAGTTGTCATATTTCTTATTATACTCTTTTTATATCTCATTTTAGTAGTTTTTAAACATTATATTTCAATATTAGTAAAAATTCAGACTTTTGACCTATAAAAAAACTGAGACGCTTATTTACGTCTCAGAACATATCTCATTTTAATTTATACCTTTATTATGGCAAGTTTCACATATACCATATACTTCTAATTTATGAGTATGAATATCTACATTAGGTAGAAATTGCTTAACTTGCTCAATTGGACAAAAATCTATTACTTTTGTATCTCCACAATTTTCACATATAAAATGATGATGATGGTGATTAGTACAAGCGATTCTAAATTTCATTTCTCCATCTAATTCTGTACTTTCAATAATATTTAAATCTTTAAAAAGATGAAGATTACGATAAATAGTATCAAAAGATATACCTGGATAATCATTGTCTAATTGTTGTTGTATAAATTTAGCATTAATATATTTATCTTCATTAACAAAGATATTAATCATATCTTCTCTTTTCTTAGTATATTTTAACCCATTGTCTTTTAAAATTTTAATAGCGTCGTTTGTATTCATAATTTAATGCTCCTTTTTGGCAGTTCGTTTAGTTTTCTGTAGTAACATCGTTATTCCTAAAATCAGAACTAATAATACCACGATGACACCACCAGGAGATATATTAATATAAAATGCTAAGGTAAGTCCTAGAATGACAGAACATTCACCTATAATAATACTTAAGATAATCAACTGTTTAAATCCTTTAGTTAATCGCATTGCTATAGCCACAGGTAATGTAATTAATGCACTCACGAGTAAAATTCCTACTACTCTCATTGATGCAGAAATAACCATAGCAACAATCGTTATAAATAAAAACTGAATCCATTTTGGAATATTAATAACCTTACTATATTCCTCATCAAAAGATAAAATAAATAATTCTTTGTATAATAAAAGAATGAATAATAATACGACGATTGAAATGATCGTAATTGTGACTAAGTCACTTAAATTTACAGCACTAATTGATCCGAATAATAATCCAACAATTTCTTGATTGAACCCATCAGCTAGAGAAATAAAAATTGCGCTTAATGCAATTCCAGCACTCATTATAATTGGAATTGCAATTTCTTGATAGTTTGAATACGAAGTTCTTAATTTTTCTATAAGTAAAGCTCCAACTATTGCAAAGATTATACCAAACCACATAGGATTTATAAATGCTAATGCTGGTGATAAGGTAATAATAAACATTCCAAACGAAATACCGCCTAGTGTGACGTGACTTAAAGCATCAGCAATTAATGATAATCGCCTTACCACTATAAATGCACCAATTAAAGGTGCAATAAAACCAATCAATATCCCACTTAAAAGTGAATATCTCATAAAATCAAAGTTTAACAATGCTTCAATCATGATATTCACCTCTTAATTCAATCCATATACTTATCATAATTAACTCCTATTTAAAATTATGCTTCACAGCATGAACGATTATGTTGATGATCAACAAATTTAATTGGATGACCATATATTTTTGAAATTTCAACTTCATCAAGAGACTTAAATTCTTCAGTAGAACCGTGGAAATGAAGATGTTTATTTAAGCAAGCGACTTTTGTAGCTGTGTCTACCACAACGCCTATATCATGAGTAACTAAAATAATCGTTATACCTTCTTCTTTTAAATGTTGCAAGGTGGCATAAAATTCATTCACATGTTTTGCATCAATCCCATTTGTCGGTTCGTCTAATACTAAGACAGATGGATTTGAAATTAAAGCGCGTGCAATTAGTACACGTTGTTGTTGTCCACCTGATAATTCTGCAATATTTTTATTCTTTAGATGATGAATATTTAAACGATGTAAGACATTATCTACTTGTTGTTCATCATTTTTATTAAACCACTGAAAAATTCTTTTCGTTTTAGTTAAACCACTTAAAACGACTTCTTTCACACTAGCAGGAAATCCAGCAGTAAAAGCATTGGCTTTTTGAGACACATAACTAATTTTTAATGCAGATTGAGTATTTTTTTTATAAGATTTCCCGTCAATGTATATTTCACCGTGTTGTAATGGTAACAAGCCAAGAATAACCTTTAAAAGAGTAGATTTCCCGGCTCCATTAGGGCCAACAATTGCAAGAAAGTCACCTTTATTAATTCGGATATTAATGTTTTCTAATACTTGTTTATTATCAAAATAATAATCAATATTTTTTAATTCAAAAACAGGTTGATTCATCTTTTCACCTCGCTAAATACTATACAATTATATATGTTTTTTGTAAATAGTAATGTTTACGAATTAAAACAAGAGTAAGATAGGCTCTTTGTAGATTATGCTATCTTACTCTTATTTTAATTATTGATTCAATATTTTTTCTTTTAATTTAGGATCAAAAATTTGAGATTTTAACATTTCAATTTCAAAGCGATAAGGCGGCTTTTTATTTTTCTTATCTTCTCCTACATAAGGAGTTTCAAGGATTTTAGGAATGTCTTTAAAAGCTTCATGATGTACCACATTATTCAAAGCATCAAAACCAATATATCCAAATCCAATATTTTCATGTCGGTCTTTATGTGCACCTTGTTCATTTTTACTATCATTTACATGAACAACTTTAATACGGTCTATTCCAATGATTTTATCAAACTCATTCAAAACGCCATCAAAATCATTTTTGATATTATAACCAGCATCATGTGTATGACAGGTATCGAAGCAAATAGATAACCGATCGTTATGTGTCACACCATCAATAATGCGAGCAAGTTCTTCAAAACTACGTCCAATTTCTGTTCCTTTTCCAGCCATTGTTTCAAGCGCAATTCGTACATCATGATCATGTGTTAACACTTCATTTAATCCTTTAATAATCTGATTAATTCCTTTATCTGCACCAGCACCTACATGTGCACCTGGATGTAAGACAATATCTTTCGCTCCTAAAGCTTGCGTACGTTCAATCTCATTTTGAAGGAAATTAACACCTAATTCATAAACTTCAGGTTTCGTTGTATTTCCTATGTTTATTATGTAAGGAGCGTGTACAACAATATTTGATAAACCATATTGTTCCATAACTTTATGCCCTTTTTCAATATTTAAATCGTTTATACTTTTTCTTCTTGTATTTTGAGGTGCACCTGTATAAATCATAAATGTTGATTCACCAAATTGATGTGCTTCTTCGGCCGATCCTTCTAACATTTTTTTACCACTCATTGATACATGTGAGCCAATTAACATTTGTTTCACCTAACCTTTTTTATTGTTTTTTCGTTGTTGTCTACTACGTTGTTTACTGTATTGCTTTCTTTCTTGTCGTTTCATTCTTTCTACTTCTTGTTTAAATTTCTTTTTATAACCTGGTTTAACTTTATTTTTAGATTTACTTCTTACTTTATGTTTTACTTGATTTGTTAAATGATCATCTTTACGTTCGCGTTTATGACGTGTATTGTGCGCTTTGATTGGCTTAAGTTCTCCATTTTTAATATCAACATTATCAAAGTGGTAGCCTTTATCTTCAATAAGAGAAATATTATGTTCTTCATCTGGGCTATATAATGTTAGAGCCACGCCTTTATAATTTCCACGTCCTGTTCTACCCACTCTATGAGTAAAGAAATCAATATCATTAGGAACATCAAAATTCACTACATGACTAACGCCTTCAATATCAATTCCTCTTGAAGCTAAATCACTTGCAATAACATATTGGAAATCTAAATTCCGAATACGTTTCATTTGTTGTTTACGTTCTCTTGGTGTTAAACCACCATGAATCATACCAACTTTAATGCCAGACTCATTAAGAGATTGAGCAAGTTCATTTGCATTTTCTCTACTGTTACAAAAAATAATACATAGATATGGATTTAGTATATCAATTAATTGCAAAGTTTTATCAACTTTTTCAGTTCCTTTAGTAGGAATCAAATAAAATTCAATATTTTTTTTATTTTGGGATTTGTTATCAACTACAACATATTCAGGGTGACTAAGATACTTATTTAAAAACGGTTCTAATGATTTTGGAATTGTTGCACTAAAGACTGCAATATTAGCATTTTCATCTAAACGAGCAGCAATATAGTCAACATCTTCTATTAAGCCTAAATCAATGAGTAAATCTGCTTCATCGATAATTAAATATGATGCCTTATGAATATGCAAATGTCCACTCTGAGCTAAATCATTGATTCGTGTTGGTGTACCAATCACTAATTGAGGTTGTTGATTTGTTCGTTGTTTATCTTTCTCTATGTCAGTACCACCAATAAATAAACTTACTTTAATATCTGATTGAAAACTAGCTAGATGACTAGCCACTTTATACAATTGTTGTGCTAATTCACGAGTTGGTGCAACAACAATACTTTGAGGTTCCTTAATGTCAGTATTAATTAAATCTATTAAAGGTAATAAAAAGGCGTGTGATTTGCCAGTACCGGTTTGTGATTGACCAATTAAATTGGTTCCTTTTTTTATACGTGGAATAATTCTATTTTGAATTTCAGTAGGTTTATTAAAATTTAAATCTTTAACTGCATCAATAAGATTTGTATTTAAATTAAATATTTCAAATGGATGATTAGCCATTCATCTGGCCTCCTTTGTATAGTTTTAAATATAATTAAATGGATCTGTATTTATTTCTGAAGCTTCTATATTAAACTGCTTACTCTCATTACTAAATAACCATTGTCCTAGTAAGCCTTTAAGTCCTTCTTTCATAACGTACTCACTATAATGATTGATATCTAATAAATGAATGCCATTAGTTTTAGCATCAAGTGCATCATGATGTTTTATGTCTCCAGTAACGAAAACATCTGCTCCCTTTTTAAAAGCACTAGTTTCAAAACCGATACCAGCACCTCCGATAATAGCAACTGTTTTAATTAACGCTTCTGAAGGACCTGTATAACGAACGGTAGGAATATTTAAATGTGCTTTAGCATATTTAGCAAAATCTTCTAAATTTAACGGCTCATTTAGTTCGCCTATTTTTCCAAGACCATAATTAGCAGATGTCGTCATCTTAATAAAATCATATACAGGTGTTTCATAAGGATGGTAATTAATAATTGCATTTTTAGCAATATTTAATTGATCTTTACGAATCATAAATTCTAGCTTCACTTCATTTACATATTCAATTCGATTTAGTTCTCCAATATGAGGGCGAGCCTCTCCAACTGGTTTGAATTGACCTTTACCTTTAGACTCAAAGAAACAATATTCATAATTCCCTTCTTTTGCTAAACCAATATTATTAATATGATATTTAAATGATTCTAGATTTTCTTCGGGAATGTAAGTTTGTACTTTATAGTAAAATGATTCTTCTTCATTTAAAAATCTAATATTAGTTAAATTTAATTTTTTTGCTAGCATCTCATTGACACCATCAATGTGATTATCTAAATTGGTGTGCAAAGCAATAAGTTGAATATCATTTTGAATAAGCAAGTGTATTAATTTACCATATCCATCATTAACTAATGATTTAATACCTTTAAAAATTAAAGGGTGATGGGCAATAATTGTATTGTATCCTTTGCTAATTGCCTCTTCTATTACTTCCATTGTGCAATCTAATGCTGTCAAAATACCTGTTATCTCTTTAGTGTCATCTCCAATTAATAAACCCACATTATCCCAGCTTTCAGCAGTTTTAAGGGGAACGTGTTGGTCAATAATTGACATTAGTTCTTTAATTTTCATTATAGAGTACCTCTCTTATCATTGATATCTCTTCTTCAATCTCTTCTAGTCTCTCACGATGTTGTATTGGATTCAATTGATTACGAATATGCTCTAAAGCTGCTAACTCTCTTTCCCACTTTTTTATAAAAATACCGTTTTTATTATTTAAAAGAATAGGACCAAATTTAAGTGATTTTTTATTAAGAAGATTAAGATTTTCTTTCCATTCACTAACTACAATTTCATAGATATGTCCTTTTTCTTCTAAAATTTCTTCAGCGATAATATCATAATTAAGATGTTGAAGTGTCTTGCGTAAGGTTTCAGTTTGAATATTACTTTGCAAAATTAGACGTGGATGATGTGCAAGTTTATCTTTACCTTCATCTAATATTTTCGCTATTAAAGGTCCACCCATTCCACAAATTGTGATATTATCTACTTTATCTTTCTCGGTTAGTATACTAAGACCATCACCTAATCGAACATCGATATGTTGAGTAAGTTGATGCTGTGCTACATTCTTTTTAGCAGCTGTATAAGGTCCTTTGATTACTTCGCCAGCAATAGCATCATCGCATAGATGATGTTGTAATGCATAAATAGGTAAATAAGCGTGATCAGAACCGATATCAGCTAATGAATTACTTAATAAGTATTGGCTTACAACTTTTAATCGATGATTTAATGATATCATTGTTATCTCCTTTATTATAAAAAGAGGCTAGGACATAGTATTGTCTTAGCCTCAAGTTTCTTTATACATAACATCTATCGTTAACTCAGATTCACCATTAATCTTAGTCCATAAAATCTTTAAGACGCTTGCTACGACTTGGATGTCTTAATTTTCTAAGCGCTTTAGCTTCGATTTGACGAATACGTTCTCTTGTAACACCGAACACTTTACCCACTTCTTCTAATGTTCTAGTTCGTCCGTCATCAAGGCCAAATCTTAAACGTAAAACATTTTCTTCTCTATCAGTAAGTGTATCTAAAACGTCTTCTAATTGTTCTTTCAATAACTCATAAGCAGCATGGTCAGAAGGGCTTTGTGCTTCTTGATCTTCAATAAAGTCTCCTAAGTGACTGTCATCTTCTTCACCTATTGGCGTTTCTAAGGATACTGGCTCTTGAGCTATTTTAAGTATTTCGCGAACTTTTTCAGGTGGTAAATCCATTTCTTCACCAATTTCTTCAGGAGCAGGATCACGACCTAAGTCTTGTAATAATTGTCTTTGTACGCGAATAAGCTTATTAATAGTTTCAACCATATGCACAGGAATACGGATGGTACGAGCTTGGTCAGCAATAGCACGTGTAATGGCTTGTCTAATCCACCACGTAGCATAAGTAGAAAATTTAAATCCTTTACTAAAATCGAACTTTTCTACTGCTTTGATAAGACCCATATTCCCCTCTTGAATTAAGTCTAAGAAAAGCATACCACGACCAACATACCGTTTTGCAATACTCACAACTAATCGCAAGTTGGCTTCTGCAAGGCGAGATTTTGCTACTTCATCACCTTGTTCAATACGTTTAGCTAATTCAATTTCTTCTTGTGCACTAAGAAGATTTACACGTCCAATTTCTTTTAAGTACATTCTTACAGGATCATTAATTTTAACACCTGGAGGCGCACTTAAGTCATTTGGATTTAATTTTTCATCTGTATCTGAACTATCTTTTTCGTTTACTAAACTAATATCGTTATCATTTAGTTGGTCAAAGAAATCATCCATTTGGTCGGAATCCATGTCAAAATTTTGCAGCTTTTCAGCAATTTCTTCATGACTTAGATGACCTTCCTTTTTACCTTTTTCAATTAATTGTTTTTTAACATCTTCTAATGTTAAAGTCGGATCAATTGTTTGTTTTTTGATTTTAACTTGTTTATCAGACATGAAAAGGCCTCCCAATCGTATTTTAAGCTTTCAATTAAGATATTTAATTATATAATAAATTATTATAATAAGAAAAGTATATTTTATAATAAACATGAAATATTATCATTCTATAGGTAATAAAAATGATATCCTTATTTCATAAATATTTAACTTACTATTTGTCTACCCTTTAAAAAAGCATAATAACCATTATACAGTAATGGTTATTAAATATAAATACTATATTAAAAGTTTAATATTTGTTTATATTTCTTTAATTTAAATATTCATCTACATGCGTTGCTTATTTTTATTAACTATCATTTGTAAATAATACTTTTGAGATTCTACGTCACCAATTCTAAGTGCTTCTTTTAATTTATGATTAAGTTCTTCAATAGAATCTTCATATTTGTTTTCATTTAAAGTTGAGATATATTCTTCAATTTCTAAATCATAAGGTTCTCGATTTAATTCATAATCATCAAGCTGTATGATTGCTTCTCTAATATCTTTATCTTCAATGTATAATATTAAATCACTTATCGAATAGTAATCATTTTCAGAATAATAATCGGTTAGCGCTTTAAAAATACTTTGGAAATATTTATTCGTAAAATCATTTGCTTCAAGTTGTCGGTTATAATTTAGAAATACATCTTTATCCATCATAAAATGTTTTAATAAAGCTCTTTGTGCTTTTTCACTTTTGTTTAAATGTGTAAAAACAATGTTTAAATTTTGAGAATTTGAATTCGAGTTATCATTGGTATTTCCAATATAGTCTTCTTCATATGAGATAAATTCAGGTTGTTGATGTACATTGGACATAATAGTATTGGCATCAATATTGAAAATGTCAGCTACGTCATTCACAATTTTATTTTTTAATATTGAAGATCTGACAAATGAAATATCTTCAGTAATCTCTTTAAAGTGACGCTCATAAGCTAGATCATTATTTTCAATTTCATCTCGATAGAATTGAACTTTGTAAATAATAAACGATTTCTTCTCATTATTTAAAAATTCTATAAATTTTTCTTTACCGAATTTAACTATATATTCATCGGGATCCATGTTTTTTGGTAATTGTACTACAAATACATTTAATCCATGTTTCAGTAAATGTTCTCCAGTTTTTAAAGTAGCCTCTTGACCAGCAAAGTCTCCATCAAACATTAAAGTTATATTAGAGGTTAATTTTTTTAAAACTGTCATGTGATCTTCTGATAATGCTGTACCCATACTTGCTACCACTGTTTTTAATCCAGCGTAATCAGCTTTAATTACATCCATAAATCCTTCTAACAACATTACTTCATCATTTTTTCTAATTGATTTTCTTGCGTTATCAAGATTATAAAGTAATCGTCTTTTTTGAAAAATCGGTGTCTCAGGACTATTTAAATACTTAGGTTCTTGATTGTTATAAGTTCTACCAGAAAAACCGACAATTCTTCCTTGAGCATTTTTTAAAGGAAACATGATGCGATCTCTAAAACGATCGTAGTAACTAAAATTTTCTTCGTTACGTGATAACAAACCAGCTTCATAAGCTAGTTCTATGTCATATCCTTTTTGTTTTAAAAAGTCATGACAAAAGTGAGCGTTATTAGGGGCATACCCAATTCCACGAGATTTTATTAATTCTTCAGTGAAACCACGATTTACAAGATAATTTAAAGCTTCTTCACCTTCTACGGATTTCATTAATGCATACATATAATATTCATTAATTAATTCATGCATTTCAATCATTTTTAAGTCTTCAGATGCTATCTGCGTTGTAGATGGATTAGAATGACCAATATCTACTTTTATATTAACGCGTTCTCCAAGTTCTTGTACTGCTTCTACGAATGAAATGTCCTTAATGTCTTGAATAAATTGAAAAACATTTCCACCTTTTTTACAACCAAAGCAATGGCATATTTGTTTATCTTCAGAAACTGTAAACGAAGGTGTTTTTTCATCATGAAAAGGACACAAACCAATGTAATTGCGTCCTCTTTTTTCTAATTTCACATATTCACTTACTAAATCTAAAATATCTGTTTTTTCCTTTATTTCGTTGATTACAGACTGTTCTATACGCAATATATATCACCTATTAAATAGTAGTCATAGTATTATACACTTTTATAGAAGGTTTTTAAATATTTATGCTTTACTTTCAATGATTTGTATAACATCATTTGCTGTTTCTTCAATAGCCTTATCAGATACATCAATAACAGGACATCCTATTTTTTCGACAATTTTTTCAAAATATTGAATTTCTTCTTTAATTCTATCTTCAGTCGCATATCTAGCATGCTCACCTAATCCTAATTGTTTAAGTCGTTGTTTTCTTATTAAATTAAGTTTATCTTCACTAATCTTTAATGCTATACATTTATTTGGATTAATTTTAAACAATTCGTCTGGTGGCGTTACCTCTGGAACTAGAGGAATGTTCATTACTTTATAGCTTTTATGCGCTAAATACTGAGATAGAGGTGTCTTAGAAGTTCTTGAAATGCCAATTAAAACAATATCTGCCTTAGGTAATCCTTTCGCATCTTTGCCATCATCATATTTTACCGCAAATTCAATTGCATCTATTTTTTTGAAATAGGCATCGTCTAATTTATGAACTCTGCCTGGCTGATTATACGGCTCCTCATCGTGCGTTTGATTAAGTAGTGTCATTAGAGGACCCATTATATCAACAGCTTTTAAGGAGAAAGCGTCTACTTTTTTCTTCATATATGCTTTGATTTTTGGTTCTACTAACGTATATACAATAATTGCATTTTTATCTATAGCGACCTGTATAACTTCATCTATATCCTTAAAGGTTTCTATATAAGGATATCTCAAAAAACCATGTTTACAAGCTTTAGGATTAAATTGAGCGACGCAAGCACTAGCAACCAACTCAGCTGTATCTCCTATTGAATCAGATGCAATGATTATCTTTATATTTTCCATTGTTTATCACCTATTCTTTAAATAATGAAACAAATAATTTTGTTATTGTTGTTTTAGATATTCTACCTACAACTTTATATTTACTATTTTCTTTTTTTCTAACAACGGGAATTGAATCAATTTCCTTATCTATCATTTGACTTGCTGCATAGATGACGAGGTCTTCTTCTTCTAAATAAACAATATTAGGCATACGTGACATAATGACACTTATAGGCATAGTATGAATATCTTGCCCAATCATAGAGGCACGTAACAAATCTTTTCGCGAGCTCACACCAATCAATTCATCTTTTTGATTAGTAATAAATAATGTTCCTGTATCTTCTAAAAATATAGTACATATAGCATCATAAATTGTCATATCTTCTTTAACGATAACAGGTAGAGACATATGATCTTTTATTATATATTGACGTAACTGATCACTGACTAATTTATTCTTAGATTTACCTGAATAATAATAACCCACACGTGGTCTAGCTTCAATAAAACCAGACATAGTTAAAATAGCTAAATCAGGACGTAAAGTAGCACGAGTTAAATTAAGTTTATCTGCTATATGTTCACCTGTTATTGGGCCACCATCTTTAACTATTTCAATTATTTGTTCTTGTCTTTTACTTAATTCTATAGGTCTTCACCCCTTTTAATTTCATTTTTATTATACCTATTTATATATATACCTACAAATACATATAAATCCTTGCTATTAAATTTTCTATGAATTAAAATATGATTAAGCGAGTTAAGGTCGGTGGAAGCTTAACATTTCAAAAATTGGCTTATCAATATCATTACATAAAAGCGAGTGTCTACACTAATTTGGGTGGAACCGCGGGTTATTTTGTTAACACTATATATTTATATAGATGAATTATTAACTCGTCCCAAGATAATAATAAGTATTATTTTATATTTATTTATTGTCTTGGGACGTTTTTATTTTAAAAGGAGAGATATTATGGTTAAAGATATGGATACTATTGTATCACTAGCTAAGCATAGAGGATTTGTATTCCCAGGCAGTGATATTTACGGTGGTTTATCTAATACATGGGATTATGGTCCATTAGGTGTTGAATTAAAAAATAATATTAAAAAAGCATGGTGGCAAAAATTCATTACTCAATCACCATACAATGTTGGGATTGATGCTGCCATTTTAATGAATCCAAAAACTTGGGAAGCATCTGGTCATTTAGGTAATTTTAACGACCCAATGATTGATAATAAAGATAGTAAAATTCGCTATCGTGCAGATAAATTAATCGAAGACTATATGCAAAATGAAAAAGGTGACGAAAATTTCATTGCTGATGGCTTAAGTTTTGAGGAAATGAAACGTATTATCGATGATGAAGGCATTGTATGTCCTGTAAGTGGGACTGCTAATTGGACAGATATTCGTCAATTTAACTTAATGTTTAAAACATTCCAAGGTGTTACTGAGGACTCTACTAATGAACTATTTTTACGTCCAGAAACTGCTCAAGGTATTTTCGTAAATTATAAAAATGTTCAACGTTCAATGCGTAAAAAATTACCATTTGGTATTGGTCAAATCGGTAAATCATTCCGTAATGAAATCACGCCTGGTAACTTTATTTTTAGAACAAGAGAATTTGAACAAATGGAATTAGAATTCTTCTGTAAACCTGGTGAAGAAATTGAATGGCAAAATTACTGGAAAACATTTGCAAGTCAATGGTTAAAAGATTTAAACATCAATGAAGAAAATATGAGATTACGCGATCATGATGAAGAAGAATTATCTCACTATTCTAATGCGACTACAGATATTGAATATAAATTCCCATTTGGTTGGGGCGAATTATGGGGTATTGCAAGCCGTACTGATTTTGACTTGAAAAAGCACAGTGAACATTCTGGTGAAGATTTCAGATATCATGATCCAGAAACAAATGAGAAATATATTCCATATTGTATTGAACCTTCTTTAGGGGCAGATCGTGTTACATTAGCTTTCTTATGTGATGCTTATGATGAAGAAGGCGTTGAAGGTAGTAAAGATGCTCGTACAGTAATGCATTTCCACCCTGCTTTAGCGCCATATAAAGCTGCTGTTTTACCATTAAGTAAAAAATTATCTGAAGAAGCAATTAAAATCTTTGAACAATTAAGTTCTAAGTTTTCTGTTGATTTTGATGAATCACAATCAATTGGTAAGCGTTATCGTCGTCAAGATGAGATCGGTACTCCTTACTGTATTACATTTGATTTTGATTCATTAGAAGATAATCAAGTTACAGTACGTGATAGAGATTCTATGGAACAAGTTCGTATGCCAATCTCAGAATTAGAAACATTCTTAGCTGAAAAAGTTAAGTTTTAATATAACAAGAACCCACTTATTACTTACTATGAGTAATAAGTGGGTTCTTTTAATTAATTTAAACATTTTATATTATTCTAATCGCTTAAGTTGATTAATTAATTTTTGACCTTTAAAGTACATGCCAGCATATTCTCTATACAGCATTATCATTAATTCTGACATTTCATCTAATAAAGCTTGGTTAATATTAAAATGATTCATTTTATCAATTGGCAACTTTTGTAAAATATCCAATAAATAAAATGTTTTATTGGATAGCTTTAAGGCATAAGGATCATTATTTAATACAGTTTCTGAGATGGTCCCATCATATTTAAAACTGTAAGCAATAAGCTTAGATTGATCAGTATCACCAGTAATTGCACAATAATCGAAAAATGCGCCAAAACCAAATTTATTCATACATTTCAATAATACGATAATCGACATTAATTGAGCAGAATTACCTTCTGAAATTTTATTGAGTACAAATTCTAATAACTTATAATGATATAAAGAAACTTCATTTGGTTCTAATGATCGATCTATTGCTTCGACGCATAAAGTCGCATAACTACTATCAAAAATATCTAATCGTAATTGATAATATTGGTTTATGACATCAATAGAACTGAGCGTTCCCATACCTTTCCATTTATTATAAATAAATAAGCCATACACAAAGAGTTGTGTATGAGCTTGCAAGCCGGTTTTAGATTTCTTAGCACGTCTTACCATAATAGGAATTTTAGCACCATGCTCGTTTAATATTGTAATAATTTTATCGGATTCACCATAATCTACTGATTTTATGATAATTCCTTTTTGTTTTTCTAACAATGCATCTCACCGGCTTTCCTATTAATTTAAACGTTAATCTTGATCTTCAACATATCCCATTTGACGAATAAAGTTTACTTTATTTCTCCAATCTTTCTGAACTTTTACCCATAATTCGAGGTAAACTTTTGATCCGAGAAGCATTTCAATATCACGTCGAGCTCTTTTACCGACTTCTTTAAGTTTTTTCCCACCCTTACCTATAACAATTCCTTTTTGAGAATCACGTTCAACAAAAATAGTTGCTTCAATTCTTACTCTTTCTTCACTTTCCTTAATCATTCTATCTACATTTACCCCTATTGCATGGGGGATTTCTTCACTTGTTAGATGTAAGATTTTTTCTCTAATAATTTCGCCTACTACAAATTGTTCTGGATGATCCGATATTTGATCATCAGGGTAATATTTTGGACCTTCAGGTAAATAATCTTTAAGTACATCGATAAAGTGATCCACATTCAATCCTTCAAGTGCCGAAATTGGCACAATTTCAGTAAAATCCATATAGGTTTTATATTTTTCAATCTTAGGCATAAGTGCATCTGGATGAACTAAATCAATTTTATTTAACACTAGAAATACTGGTGTTTTAACATTTTTTAGCATTTCCATTATATATTCGTCACCACGACCAATATCTTCATTTACATTTACCATAAACATAATAGCATCAATTTCTGATAGTGTATTTTTAGCTACACGCATCATATAATCTCCTAATTTATGCTTAGGTTTATGAATACCTGGTGTATCTAAGAAAATGATTTGAGCATCTTCTCTTGTCATTACTCCCTGAATTTTATTTCTTGTTGTTTGAGCTTTATCTGACATAATTGCAATTTTATGTCCAATGACTCTATTCATAAACGTGGATTTTCCCACATTCGGTCTCCCTATAATAGATACAAATCCTGATTTGTGTTCTGTCATTTATTCTAAATCCTTTCCCGAAAAGCCGTGAGGTAATAGTTCTGCTACAGTTGACTTAATCATCTCACCTTTATGATTTGTCATATACACAGGCATGTCGTCATCACAGAGTTCTTTTAATACTTGACGACATGTTCCACAAGGTGATGACGGATGTTCAGCGTCAACGGTAACTGTTATTGATTCAAAATCTCCTGGTCGATAGCCTTCTGAAATTGCAGCTACTAAACTAGATCGTTCTGCACAAATCGTTGCTGGATAAGCTGCATTTTCAACATTTGCTCCATAAAAATGGCGACCGTCTTTTGTTTTTAAATATGCACCTACTTTAAAATGACTATACGGTACATAAGCACGTTGTTGAGCTTTTCTAACTTCTTGAAAATAATGTGATTGATAACTCATTTTATTGTCCCCTTTAAAAAAAGATGTGAGGTATAAAAATCATTAAACCCATAATTAGTGCAAAGATTGAAACAACCATAACACTAAAGGCGGCAATATCTTTAGCTTGTTTAGCTAATTCGTGATAGTCAGAAGTAACTAAATCTACGACGCATTCTATAGCTGTATTCACAGCCTCAAGCGTAAGTACCAAAGTGATGCTTAACAAAATAAACAACCATTCTACAGTTGAAAGTCTTACGATAATTCCTAAAATGATAGCTATGAATGCGAATATTAAGTGTATTAGATAATTGTGATCTTTTTGAAGAAGTGTTTTTAAACCATCAAAAGTGTATTTAAATCGTTTTAAAAATTTAATCTCTAGTCAATCCATATGCGTTTAAAATTTCTTTTTGGCGTCCAAACATTTCTTTTTCATCTTCTTCATTCATATGATCATATCCTAATAAGTGTAAAAAACCATGTAAAGCTAAAAAACCAAGTTCTCTTTCAAATGAATGATTATAAGATTCAGCTTGTTCCTTAGCTACATCAGTACAAATAATAATATCTCCTAACACTCTAGGAATATCTAAACCAATAATATCTGGTTCATCTTCTTCAAGTGCAAAAGAAATAACATCAGTCACTCTATCTTTATCTCGATAATTTTTATTTATTTCTTGAATTTCATCTTTATCTACAAAAGTAACTGACAATTCAGCATCTTCATGAATGTTTTCTTTTTCTTTAGCAAAGTTAATTAAGTCTTCGATTTGATGATACCATTCATCTTTAACTAAGTTTGTATGATCATTGAAATCAATCGTAAACATTTAATTGTCTCCTTCATAACGTTCGATAATTTTACTTACTAATGGGTGTCGTACTACATCACTTTGATCTAGTTCCATTATATTTATTCCTTTAACACCACGAAGGTTCTTAATAGCTTCTTTTAATCCACTTTTAACACCTTTTGGTAAGTCAATTTGAGTTTGGTCTCCAGTTACAACCATTTTTGAACCAAATCCTAGACGAGTTAAAAACATTTTCATTTGTGCATGTGTTGTATTTTGAGCTTCATCTAAAATGACAAATGCATCATCTAGAGTTCTACCCCTCATATACGCTAAGGGAGCAATTTCAATTGTACCTCGTTCAATAAAACGTGCTGTTTGTTCTCTACCTAGGACAGTATTTAAACCATCATAAAGAGGTCTTAAATATGGATCAACTTTTTCTTTTAAGTCTCCTGGTAAGAAACCTAATGATTCACCAGCTTCTACAGCTGGTCTTGTTAAAACAATTCTTTTTACTGTTCCTTTTCTTAATTGTTTTGCAGCATAAACAACTGCAAGGAAAGTTTTACCTGTTCCAGCAGGACCTATACCAAACACTAAATCATTACGTTTCATAGCATTAATATAAAGACGTTGCCCCATTGTTTTTGCACGAATTGTTTTACCAAAGGCATCTTTAGTAATCTCTTCATCATATAAATCCAATAGATATTGAATAGTGTCATTTTTAGCCATCTTTATGGCAGCCTCAACATCTTTTAATGTAATTGAATGTCCTAACTCAATTACCTTTAATAAATTTTTAAGAACTAATTCTGCTTTTTCAACATGCTCTAATACTTGACCTTTTACTGCAATTTCTTGCCCACGAGCATGTATGATAACATCAAATGCTTCTTCAATCGATTTTAAATGTTCATCATTATTACCAATTAAAGCTTGAGAATGGTTGATGTTATCTATTTGAATTATTCCTGGCATAAAAGCGCTCCTTTTCACATAAAACATATTCATTAATAATTAATCTTTCATATAAATTTTACTAAACAATGATAAAGTATACAAATTTAAATGTTTTGAATGAATAATTAACCTAAGATAATATAACATAATAAAAAGTACCAAGAACAATATGTGTTTTAGGCGCATCTTAACATATTAGGAGCATAAATAAAGAGACTTCCACGTAGAAAGTCTCTTGTAAAGGTCAGAATGAAACAATAAATGTTGTCTTATTCTTTTATTTATAACCCTTATAATTTTTTAGGTTTATTTAGTATTTCTTGCCAAATAATCCCATCAACTATCGGGTCATTGTCAAATTGAAACGTTTGATGTGTCATATTTTTTTCAATAGATTTACTATTGAGTAATTGATTCAGTTTATAACGTTTCGTTTTTTCAGATAAGTACTTATCATTAATAATTTCTTTAGCTTTCTTTTCAATTAAAGAAAGTTGTTTTTCTTTTTCTTTGTCAATTTCAGATCTCACATTAAATAATTCTTTTGATAGCGAGTCTTCTAACTGTTTTTTAATATCTTTTTCACTTTGAGATCTCTCTCGTGAAGTTGAATCACTATCTTTAGAAGGCACTTTTTCGGTATGAGATTGTTTAGTTTCAAACCGTTTTAATTCTCCACGAGGATGTTCAGTCTTAACTTCTTTTTTAAGATTTTTATCACTGTGAACCGTTTCTTTTTTAGAAGATGGTTTTGGTGATGATGTTTTTTTATTTTGTTCTTCTTCATCAAATTCTGATGCCATCTCATTAAAAGCTTCTTCTATCTGTTCAAAAATACCTTTTTTTCTTGGTGTGTTTTGCGTAGGTCTTTGTGTATTTTTGTGTGGAGGCGTTTGATTTTTTCGTTGTTCATGACTTTTATCTCTCATTGCACTAATACCAGTAACAATCACAGAAATAACGAATATAAGAATTCCAATATTCATTTAATCACCCCTCTATTTAATTTGGTGATTCATCGTCATTTTGTTCAGTACGTTTATTAATAGCGTTTCTCATACCTGTATCTGCTTCTACATTTTTTAAATTATAGTAATCTTTTACTCCAATATTACCTTTACGTAAAGCTTCAGCCATCGCTAGTGGTACTTCTGATTCAGCTTCTACTACCTTAGCACGCATTTCTTGAACACGTGCTTTCATTTCTTGTTCAGAGGCAACAGCCATAGCACGTCGTTCCTCAGCTTTAGCTTGAGCAATATTTTTATCTGCGAGTGCTTGTTCCGTTTGTAAATCAGCGCCGATATTTTTACCGATATCTACATCTGCAATATCAATTGATAAAATTTCGAATGCTGTTCCTGAATCCAATCCCTTACTTAATACTGTTTTAGAAATATTATCAGGATTTTCTAGTACTTGTGTATGATGTTCACTAGAACCAATTGTGGAAACAATACCTTCACCAACTCGTGCAATAATTGTTTCTTCTCCAGAACCACCTACAAGTCTAGAAATATTAGCTCTTACTGTAATTCTAGCTTTAGCTTTAACTTCGATACCGTTCATCGCAACACCGGCAATAAAGGGAGTTTCGATTACTTTGGGATTAACAGACATTTGAACAGCTTCTAAGACATCGCGTCCTGCTAAGTCTATTGCGGCACCTCTTTCAAAAGGTAAATTGATATCTGCACGTTGAGCTGCTATGTTGGCATCCACTACTCTATCTACATTACCACCAGCTAGATAATGAGATTCCAATTGATTTGTTGTTAAATTTAGTCCTGCTTTATGAGCTTTAATAAGAGGACCTATCACTTTACGAGGAGATACTCTACGAAGTCGCATTCCTACAAGTGTAGCAATACTAACTTTTACACCTGCAGCAATAGCGGAAATCCATAATCCGACTGGTACAAATGAAAATAATAATAATAAAGCAACTATTATAATAATCGCAATAATTATAATTCCAATATTTAACATTGACTTTACTCCTTTTATATTTTTATTTCTCTTACAACTACTCTACTACCTTCTACCTCTAAAATTTTTACTTTTTTATTTCTCAAGATAAATGTACCGTCAGAAACAGCATCAATTCTTTTGTCATCTAAAGTTATGATTCCAGCAGGTCTTAAATCAGTAGTAGTATACGCAGTTTTTCCCACTAAGTAAGAACGATCATCATGAGATCTATAACCAGCTTCTGTACTCGTTGAATCATTCAATATCACTTTATCAAAAAATGGTATTTTACGATTAAACACTTTCACCAAAATCACCCATTCTATAATAGAAAGTATTAAAGCGACAATAACATTAAAGAGCATAACTAAAATATTATCTCCTAACATAATCATACTAACAATAATAAGCACTATTCCTATAATTCCAATTACTGCTCCAACAATGAATAGTTCTATTATTACTAAGATGATACCTATGAAAAACAATAAAATTGAAATCAAATTGACATCGCCATTAATTAAAAACCCTAGAAATAGAATAAGTAACGCTAGAGAAGCTAAAATACCTAAAATATTTATCCTTTTAGAATAAAGTTGATATAAAAAACCTAAAAAGATAATACATGTAAGAATTAATAAAACAATAGGATTAACAATGATATTTGACATATCACCCAACCATGAATGATTCAATGAAGCAAAAGTATTCTCGATATGTATCAAATTTATACTTATCATTATCTCACCTCGCTCTCAATTAAATTATACATGAAATAAATACTATATTATAGTATTACAATTGTATAAAAAAACTCTCAATTAGTTTAACTAATTGAGAGAATATATATATAATTAACATTCATGTTGAGGGAGTCAACAGAGCTATTAATTATTTGAATTTACGTTTACGTGCAGCTTCTGATTTTTTCTTACGTCTTACACTTGGTTTTTCGTAAAATTCACGTTTACGTACTTCTTGGATAGTACCACTTTTAGATACTGAACGTTTAAATCTACGTAATGCATCTTCTAGTGATTCGTTTTTACGTACTACTGTTTTAGACATCTGTATTTCCCTCCCTCCAAATATCAACGAAACTTAAAGTCAATAATTGCATAGAAATAATTAACTATGCTTTATTTAGTATAATATATGAAATAATTATGGTCAATTATAAATCTTTATAATTTCAAAAATTTATAATAATACGCCTTCTTCAGTTTTATTAGTAGCATGATTAACGATTCTAACTGCACTACCAATGTTAATTGGATAATCAGCTTTATTAATTTTAACTTTAACAATCTCACCGATTAAATCCTCACTACCCTCAAATTCAACTTTCATATAATTATCTGCGTAACCTACTAATGTATCTTTTGTTTCTCCTACTTCTTCTGGAATCACTTCTAAAACTTCATTTTCAAATTTTGATGCGTATTCTTTAGCAAGTTGGTCACTTAAAGCAATAAGTTTATGTACACGTTCATTTTTAATTGACTCATCAATTTGATCATCCATACGTGCAGCAGGTGTACCAATACGTTGTGAATACGGGAAAACATGTAACTCTGAGAATTTATGTTTAACTATAAAATCATATGTTTCTTGGAATTCTTCTGCAGTTTCTCCTGGGAAACCTACTATAACATCACTTGTAACCGCTAAATCAGGTAATGCATCATGTAACTTTGTTAGTCTTTCAGAAAAATGTTCCATAGTATATTTACGGCGCATACGTTTTAATACTGTATCTGAACCTGATTGTAATGGTACATGTAAATGTCTAACCACTTTATTAGAATTTTTTAGAACATCAATGACTTCATCAGTAAGTTGACTGGCTTCAATTGAAGAAATTCTAATTCTTTCTAAACCATCAATTTCCTCAAGATCTCTGAGTAATTGAGCTAAATTATAATTTTTTAAATCTTGACCGTATCCACCGGTATGAATACCAGTTAATACAATTTCTTTATATCCAGATTGAACTAATTGTGTTGCTTGTTCAACTACTTTTTCAGGATCTCTAGAGCGCATTAAACCACGTGCCCATGGAATAATACAAAACGTACAAAAGTTATTACAACCTTCTTGGATTTTTAGAGATGCACGAGTTCTATCCGTAAAATAAGGTACATCTAATTCTTCATATGTACGATTTTTCATAATATTTCCAACACCATTAATTGGTTGACGTTCTTCTCTAAATTGATCAATATAACTAAGTAATTTATGTCTGTCTTGAGTACCAACAACGACATCTACGCCTGGAATCTCCATAATTTCAGCAGAAGATGTTTGTGCATAACAACCTGTAACACATACTACTGCATCAGGATTACGACGTATTGCTCTTCTAATGACTTGTCTACTTTTTTTATCACCTGTATTAGTCACGGTGCAAGTATTAATGACATATACATCTGCATTAGTTTCAAAATCTACTCTTTCATAATTAGCATCTTTAAATAATTGCCATATTGCTTCAGTTTCATAATGGTTTACTTTACAACCTAAAGTATGAAACGCTACTGTTGCCATTTAATTCACCCCATCAATTCTTTCTCAAAACTTATAGCACTAAGTGCATATAGTGGCGCAGTTTCTGCTCTTAATATTCTAGGGCCTAAACCAATGTTTAAGCTTACCTCCCTAAAGAGATCAATTTCCTTATCGGAAAAACCACCTTCAGGTCCAAATATGATTAACACACGATCATTCGTTTGAAAGTTGTTTAAAATATTTTTAAATCGACTTTTTTCACCATGCTTGGCTTCGTCTTCATATGCTATTAACACATAGTCATAATTATTTATGGTATCATAAATTACTTTTAAATTCGACTGAAATTTAACATCTGGAATAACAAGTCTATAACTTTGTTCAGCAGCTTCTTTTACAATCTTTTGCCATCTATCTATTTTCTTTTGTACCTTGTTCTCTTGTAATTTAACTACAGATCGATCCATACCCACTGAAATAAAATGATTGGCACCCAATTCTGTACTTTTTTGAAGCAACCATTCATATTTATCAGCTTTTATTAAACCACTACAAATCGTTACATCAACTGGTAATTCAGTGTCAATATCTAATTGGTTTATTGGTAAAACTTCAATTTGATTAGAACTTATATGTGTAATTTCAGTAATAAATACTTTTTTATCATTAAAATTAATTATAATTTTGTTACCAATCGTATTTCTCATTACATTTTTGATATGATGTATATCTTCTTCATTGGTAATAAAAAAACGCTGATTCTCATCAGCGTTTTGATTGATAAAGTATCGTTGCAAATTATTCACTCACTTTCTGACCAACAATGCAAACCCATCCATTGTCATGATTGATTGATACAATATTAAATCCAACACGCTTCATATGTGACAGTATATCTTCATGTTTTTCTTCTATAATACCTGAAGTTATAAAATAACCATCTTCATTTAGTGTATTATAAGCATCTTCAATCATTTCATCAATAATATGAGCTAAAATATTTGCGATAACTACATCAAATTTTTCATTTTCTTCTTTTAATAAATTACCGGGAATTGCTTCAATAGCATTTTCGCAATGATTTTTTCTAAAATTCTCCTTAGCCACACCAACAGCCATTTCGTCTATATCTAAGGCTTTAATTCTTTTAACACCTAATAAGTGACTAGCGATACTTAATATACCAGAACCTGTACCTACATCAATAACTGAAGAATCTGGTGTTACATAAGTTTCAATCGCTTTTAGACACATACTTGTTGTTGGATGATCTCCAGTACCAAAAGCCATTCCGGGATCTAATTCTATACACAATTCATCTTCTGATTCTTTTGAATAATCTTCCCAACTTGGAACAATCGTAAATCTCTCAGAAGCTCTAAAAGGATGAAAATAGTTTTTCCATTCATTAGCCCAATCTACTTCAGCAATAGTCTTTGCTGAAAACTCAACTACTGAATCATCTATAAGGTCCAAATTTAATATTTCATTTTTTAATTTATTTTTAAATTGAGTGTTATATTTCAATTCGTTAAAGTATGCTTTTAATCTCACACCTTGTTCAGGATAATCTTCTTTTTTTAATTCGTAGATTTCACCAAATTTATCAGTAGGTTGATTAATTAAATCATTTGAATCTTCTATAACTACTCCATTTGAACCATAGTTTTCTAATATGTTAGTGACTAAAGGTTCAACTTCATGATTTACAGTGACTGCAAATTCTGTCCAGTTCATGATTATTCACCTCTAAAGAATTTACGAGCTTTGTCTTTAAAATTAGAAGGTTGTTCTTCCGGATTTTCACCACTGATTTCCGCAAATTCTCTCATTAATTCTTTTTGTCTATCAGTTAGTTTATTTGGTGTGACAACTTTTATATTAACAAATAAATCACCATGTCCATATCCATGAACATTTTTAACGCCTTTCTCTTTAAGACGGAATTGTTTACCAGTTTGAGTACCAGCAGGAATTGTAAGCATAACATTACTGTTTAGAGTTGGTACTTTGATTTCATCGCCAAGTGATGCTTGTGGGAAGCTAATGTTAAGTTCATAGAATAAATCATCGCCATCTCTTCTAAATTTATCAGAAGGTTTAACACGGAATACTACATAAAGATCACCATGAGGACCGCCATTTTCACCAGGTGCACCTTCACCAGCAAGACGGATTTGTTGTTCATTGTCTACACCTTCAGGTACAGTTACTTCTAATTTTACTGTTTTATTTTCAGTCCCTTTACCATGACAAGTTGGACATGGTTCTTCAAATTCTTGACCACTACCCTCACACTTAGGACAAGTTTGCTCAGTTCTTACGCGTCCTAAAATTGTATTTTGTTCAACAGATACATGTCCTGAACCATGACAATAGCTACATGTTTTTTTACTTGTGCCTGGTTTAGCACCATCACCATGACATGTATGACAGGTAACATCTTTTCGAATAGAAATTTCTTTTTTAGTACCAAAAACAGCTTCATCGAATTCTAAAGTCATAGTGTATTGTAAGTCGTCACCTTTTCTAGGTGCATTTGGATCTCTTTGACGTGAACCACCAAAGAATGAGCTAAATATATCTTCAAAGCCTCCACCGAAGCCACTGAAGTCTTGTCCACCAAATCCTTGACTACCAAATCCACCTTGGGCACCGCTATGTCCAAATTGATCATAATTTGCACGTTTATTGTCATCACTTAGAACTTCGTATGCTTCAGAAATTTCTTTAAACTTTTCATCGGCGCCTTCTTCTTTATTGATGTCCGGATGATATTTTTTTGATAATTTACGATATGCTTTTTTTATTTCATCTTTTGAAGCATCTTTACTTACGCCAAGAACTTCATAATAATCTCTTTTAGCCACAAGTATCTCTCCCTTTCTAAATTTTATAATTTAAACACATACTCAAGTATCTTAACTATAAAAGAAAAAGTCAAAGCCAATGTTCAATTGACTTTGACTTTTTGGCTTACATTTATAAATGTTTACATAGTAAACGTTATAAACGATTAGCTTTATTTTTTATCTTCGTCGTCTTTAACTTCTTTGAACTCAGCGTCTTCAACATTGCTATCATTTGATTGTTGTGAACTACCTTGTGCTTGTTGTTGAGCTTGTTGAGCTTGTTGATATACTTTAGCAGATAATTCTTGAATTACTTGTTCTAATTCTTCTTTTTTAGCTTTAATATCATCTAAATCTTGACCTTCTAATGCTGATTTAAGCGCATCTTTTTTGCTTTCAGCATTTGATTTGTCTTCTTCACTGATATTTTCACCTAAGTCTTTAATTGTTTTTTCAACTTGGAATACTAAGCTGTCTGCTTCGTTTCTTAAGTCTACTTCTTCACGACGTTGTTTATCTGCTTCAGCATTTTCTTCAGCATCTTTAACCATACGATCAATTTCTTCATCAGATAATGCAGAACTTGATTGAATAGTGATATTTTGTTCTTTATTTGTACCTAAGTCTTTTGCAGTAACGTTTACGATACCGTTTTTATCAATATCAAATGTTACTTCAATTTGAGGTACACCACGTGGAGCTGGTGGAATATCAGTTAATTGGAATCTACCTAATGTTTTATTATCTGAAGCCATTGGACGTTCACCTTGTAATACGTGAATGTCTACTGCTGGTTGATTGTCAGCTGCTGTTGAATATACTTGAGATTTTGATGTTGGAATTGTTGTATTACGTTCAATTAACGTATTCATACGACCACCCATAATTTCGATACCTAATGATAATGGAGTTACGTCTAATAATACAACGTCTTTAACATCACCAGTAATTACGCCACCTTGGATAGCAGCACCCATTGCAACAACTTCATCTGGGTTTACACCTTTATGAGGTTCTTTACCAATTTCTTTTTTAACTGCTTCTTGTACTGCAGGAATACGAGTTGAACCACCAACTAGGATAACTTCATCAATTTCAGAAGTAGATAAGCCAGCATCTTTAAGTGCTTGACGAGTTGGTTCCATTGTTCTTCTGATTAATGAATCAGCTAATTCTTCAAATTTAGAACGAGTTAAGTTGATTTCTAAGTGTAATGGACCATTTTCTCCAGCTGAAATGAATGGTAATGAGATTTGTGTTTGAGATACACCAGATAAATCTTTTTTAGCTTTTTCTGCAGCGTCTTTAAGACGTTGTAACGCCATTTTATCTTGTGATAAGTCAACACCATTTTCTTTTTTGAATTCTGATACTAAATAGTCGATGATTACTTGGTCAAAGTCGTCCCCTCCAAGTTTGTTATCCCCTGCAGTTGATAATACTTCGAATACACCATCGCCTAATTCAAGAATAGAAACGTCGAAAGTACCGCCGCCTAAGTCAAATACTAAAACTTTTTGATCTTGTTCAGTTTTATCTAAACCATAAGCTAATGCTGCAGCTGTTGGTTCGTTAATGATACGTTCTACTTCTAAACCAGCAATTTTACCAGCATCTTTAGTAGCTTGACGTTCAGCATCATTGAAATAAGCAGGTACAGTAATTACTGCTTTATCCACTTTATCTCCTAAATAACTTTCAGCAGTGTTTTTTAAATTTTGTAAAATCATTGCTGAAAGTTCTTGTGGTGTATATGATTTGCCGTCAATATCTACTTTATAATCTGTACCCATATGACGTTTAATTGATTGTACAGTATTTGGGTTTGTAATTGCTTGACGTTTAGCAACTTCACCTACTTGAGTTTCTCCATTTTTAAATGCCACAACTGATGGAGTTGTTCTAGCACCTTCAGGATTTTGAATTACTTTAGGTTCGTCTCCTTCTAATACAGATACGCAAGAATTTGTAGTACCTAAGTCAATACCTATTACTTTACTCATAATAAAATTCCTCCAATTTTAAAAATTTTTCAAATTTAAATCTTATTGATTAACTTTGACCATAGATGGTCTTAAAACTCTATCTTTTAATTTATACCCTTTTTGTAATTCTTGAGTGATTTCACCAGAATTGAAATCAGGATTGTCATCTTGAACAACAGCTTGATGGAAGTTTGGATCGAATTCTTGACCTTCAGATTCAATTTCTTCTAAGCCATTGTCTTTTAATGCTCTTAATAAGCTTTCATGAATCATTTGAACGCCTTTTTTGAGAGATTTAAATGATTCGTCATCACCCTCAATTTGAAGTGCACGTTCAATGTTATCGATAGTAGGTAAAATATCAGTAAGCACGGGTTGAGCTTGATATTTTTTATTTGTTTCATTTTCATTTCGAATTCGACGCTTATAATTTTCGAATTCAGCATATAATCTTAAATATTTTTCTTCATTTTCATTTGCTTTTAATTGTAATTGTTGAATTTCTTCGTCTTTAGATTGATCATTTTTATCTTCATTATCATGTTCAGATGTAGATTCATTATTTAATTCTTCTTCAGAAGGATTATTTTCTACATCATTTGAAGACGACGCTTCGTTTTTAACGTTTTCATTTTCTTCAGTATGTTCAGTGTTATTTTTCACTGATTCGTCTTTTTCTGTCATTTTATGCCCTCCAATATAATTACAATTAGATTCACCATATTTGATTAAGTAATTGAATCACATTTTGATAATGCATCGCAGTTGGTCCGATAACCGCAATTTGTCCTTTTAGTGCATCATCAAAATGGTACTGGCTCGTTATAATTGAAATATCACTTAACCCTTCATCTATTTCGTGGCCAATTTTAACATTAATTTCAGAAGTGGAAATATCTTCTAGTAACTCGATAATTTTTTCTGATTCTAGATATTGTAAAATTGGCTGAATAGAAGAAACATTGGTTTCGTTCAGTGCATCAATAAGTTTAACCTTTCCACCCATAAAAATGCTATTACTTTGTTTATGGAGATGAGAAGTTAGCATGATAGTTAATTCATTTATAAAGGATTGTTCCGCAATAGAATTTGTAAATTGTTTTAATTTCTTATTAAAATCAAATTGACTTTTATAATAATTATCAGTCAGAAAATTTGAAATCCTTGTTAACCTTTCATCGTCAAACTCCATTGATTCACTTAAATGTAAATGTTCTACATGTCCAGAATTATAGATGATGACCATTATAATTATAGACGAATTTGCACGAATCAAATGAACATTATTTATAATATCTGTTTTGTGATTAGGTCGAACAACCAACGTTGCATATTGAGATTTTATTGATAATTCATCAGCAAAATAACTAAGAGCTGAAGAAATATCATAATGATTCTCAATCAAAAGTTGATTTAAACGTTGAACTTTATTTTGTTTTTGATGAGATGTTTGTTTTAACAATTGATTGACGTATAATCTAAAACCTTGTTCAGAAGGTGCACGCCCTGAAGATGAATGTATTTTTTCTAAAAAATTCAACTCTTCCAAATACTTCATTTCATTTCTAATAGTAGCTGGGCTTACATTTAAGTTATGTCTATCAATTAAGGTTTTAGAACCTATCGGTTGTCCTAAATCAACATAATCTTCAACAATTGCATTTAAAATGCTTAATTGCCTATTTGTAATCATGTCTTCACCTCATTAGCACTCCTTTGTCTCAAGTGCTAATTATAATTTAACAAATTGGTCAAAGTAAGTCAACGTTAAAGCTCTTATTTTTCAAAAAAATTTATTAATTTAATAGAAATGCTTCAAAAACTTCATTTCCAATGATTTTTCCCCTATTGGTCAATGAAATATGGTTATCTCTTTCATAAAGTAAATTTTTCTTTTTCAGATTATTTATTGTCTCACCAAATACTTTATCCATTGAGGTACCAAATTTTGAAAGAAATTTAACTTTATCGACACCTTTATTCATTCTTAATCCTAAAAACATTTCTTCTTCCATTCTTTCTGATTGAGTAGGAAAATTGGAAGTTAAAATAGGACGTTGATGATTATTAATAGCATTGATGTAATGATTAACAGGATTGAGATTCGAATAGCGTTCCCCATTTACATATCCACTTGCTCCTGCTCCAAAACCATAATATTCTTCATTTAGCCAGTAAGTCTTATTATGCCTTGATTCATGATGAGACTTAGCGAAATTTGAGATTTCATATTGTTTAAATGAGGTTTCTCCTAAAACATTCATTAAATATTGGTACATTTCAGCTCCTAGATCTTCGTTTGGCAATTTTAATTTGCCTTTTCGATACATATTATAAAATTGAGTTTTAGGTTCTAAAATTAATCCATAACTTGAAATATGATCTATATCCATTTGTATTGCTCTATTAAGACTATCTGAAAAATCTTCTAATGTTTGAGTTGGTAAATGATACATTAGGTCTAAACTAATCGATTCAATATTTGCTTTTCTAGCATACTCTACAGCATTATATATATCTTGAGTTTTATGTGTTCTACCTAGAATTTTTAGTAATTCTGGTTTAAATGTTTGTACGCCCATAGAAATTCTATTTACACCATATGAGTGTAGTAATTTCACTTTATCTAAGGTTAATTCATCGGGATTTGCTTCAAATGTATATTCACCTTTAATTGAAAAAGTTGACTGTATTGCTTTTAAAAGTCTTTCAAGTTGCTTGAGATTTAAAGCTGTAGGCGTACCTCCTCCAACGTACATTGTTTCAAGATTTCTAATTTCACTTGTTTTCATTTCTTTAATTAATGCAGAAATATACTCATCTACTGGTTGTTTGTTAATAAAGTACTTATTAAAATCACAATATGTACAAATCCTAACGCAAAAAGGTATATGAATATATGCACTTTTTATTGACATCGTTACACCCTCATTTTTAAGTTTTTAAAACACAAACGAGGTTGGAACACATGATTCTGGGTTCCAGCCTCGCATTAATAACCTATTCATCATCCATTTTAAGAACAGCTAAGAAAGCATCTTGTGGTATGTCTACGTTACCAACAGCTTTCATTTTTGCTTTACCAGCTTTTTGTTTTTCAAGTAATTTACGTTTACGGCTGATATCTCCACCATAACACTTAGATAACACGTTTTTACCCATAGATTTAATATTAGTTCGGGCCACAATTTTTTGACCTATTGCAGCTTGAACTGGAACTTCGAATTGTTGTCTAGGAATAAGTGTTTTTAATTTTTCAACAAGAGCTTTACCTCGTTCATATGCAAAATCTCTGTGAACGATAAAACTAAGTGCATCTACTTTGTCACCATTTAATAAAATATCCATTTTAACTAAATTACTTTCTTTATTTTCAATAAATTCATAATCAAATGAAGCATAGCCTTTCGTATTAGATTTTAATTGGTCAAAGAAATCAAATACAACTTCTGATAATGGAATTTCATAAACGATATTCACACGGATATCATCTAAGTAATCCATATTTATAAATTGGCCACGTTTACGTTGACACAGTTCCATAACTGCTCCAACATAGTCATTTGGCACCATCATTGTCGCTTTTACATATGGTTCATAAATCGCTTTAATTCTATCACGTTCAGGCATTTGAGATGGATTATCAACTGTAACTTCTGAACCATCATTCATTTCACATTTATATATAACTGAAGGTGCAGTCGCAATTAATTCTATTCCAAATTCTCGTTCAATTCTCTCTTGAATAATTTCCATATGTAGCATACCTAAGAATCCTGTTCTAAATCCAAATCCCAGTGCTTGTGATGATTCTGGTTCAAATTCTAATGATGCATCATTTAATTGAAGTTTTTCAAGAGCTTCTCTTAAATCGTTATAATCTTTATTATCAATTGGGAACAATCCACAATAAACCATTGGATTCATCTTTTTATACCCTTTTAACGGAGCATCTGCTGGTCTATCTACATGAGTGATAGTATCCCCAACACGTGAATCGTCGACATTTTTAATACTTGCAATAATATATCCAACATCGCCTACTGTAAGTTCTTCAATTGGTAGTTGTTTAGGAGTATTAATCCCAACCTCAGTAACTTCAAACTCTTTTCCTGTTGCCATCATTTTGATACGATCTCCAGCTTTTACAACACCTTCCATTACTCGAATAGAAGAAATAACGCCTCGATAAGGATCGTACTCTGAATCAAAAATAAGAGCTTTAAGCGGTGCACTAGGATCTCCTTCTGGTGGAGGAACAACTTCAACAATTTTTTCTAAGATTTCATCGATACCAATATTTGATTTGGCACTTGCTAACACAACTTCATCTTTATCTAAGCCAATAACATCTTCTAATTCTTGTTTTACTCTTTCTGGTTCAGCAGCGGGTAGATCTATTTTATTTACTACCGGTAAGAGTTCTAAATCATTATCTAGTGCTAAGTAAACATTAGCAAGAGTTTGAGCCTCGATGCCTTGTGCAGCGTCAACTACTAAAATAGCGCCTTCACATGCAGCTAATGAACGAGAAACTTCATATGAGAAATCGACGTGCCCTGGAGTATCGATTAAATGAAACGTATAAGTCTGTCCATCTTTAGATTCATATTTTAATCTAACAGCATTTAATTTAATTGTAATACCGCGCTCTCTTTCAAGATCCATTGAATCAAGCAATTGATTTTGCATTTCTCTAGTTTCTACAGATTTAGTATTTTCTAAAATTCTATCTGCTAACGTTGATTTACCATGATCAATATGAGCAATTATAGAAAAGTTTCTTATATTATCTCTTCGGTTATAGCGTTCTTGCATATCCATAACTTATCATTCTCGCTTTCGTAAATTTACCCGTATATGTATACATCTTTGACATAATATCGTTTTTAATCATTATTTGCAAATTTAAGAGAAAAGAATCATCATGTGAAGATTCTTTATTTACTTTTAATTTTAAGGTTTTTCTTAAACTACATAACAATTATAAAGTGTTGTATAAAGGTTTCCAATAGTTAATATCGTTCTTTTTGTAAATAAATAGGTTTAATGTTAATAAATGATTGCACAAATATTCATGTTTTGATAAAATATTTCTTGTTGTAATCAAAATAAAATTTGATATGCTTAGATCACTTTTAGGAGGTGACAGTAATGCCAAATATTAAATCTGCTATTAAACGTGTAAGAACAACTGAAACTGCTGAAGCACGTAATATTTCACAAAAAAACGCTATGCGTACTGCAGTGAAAAATGCTAAATCAGCAATTGAAAATAATGCTGATAATAAAGCTGAATTAGTTAACTTCGCAATTAAATCAGTTGATAAAGCTGCACACAGTAACTTAATTCATTCAAATAAAGCTGACCGCATTAAATCTCAATTAATGTCTTCAAGCAAATAATCATTTAAAAAGTTCAAGCGATTAGCTTGAACTTTTTTTATTTATAAAGAAAGAATAAATAATTCTAAAATCAGTTGTTTATCCATATATGAGGATTTTAACTTATAATCAGTTTCTGCACATTGATCAATAATATTTAGCAAATGAGTTAATTGATAATGTTTTACTTGATTTAAAGCCAATTTAACTCGGTATGGGTGCACATTAATTGTTTTAGCAATTTGTTGTCCGCTATATCCTTTTCGACTTAAAATTTTACATTGATAATATAATCGATAATTACTTGTTATTAATGCCAATAGTTTAATAGGTTCTTCTTTCATTACTATTAAATCTTTAATAAGTTGAATGGCTTTATATTTTTCCCCTTTTTGTATATATTCAGTTAAAAGAAAAACATTTTGTTCTAAACTTCTATTAATAATCTCTTCAACATCTTTTTTATTTATAGTTGTTCGCTCTCCTAAGAATAAAATAATTTTTTCTAATTCTTGCGAAACTATATTAAAGTTAATACCAGTTAATTCTATAAATAAATCTAATGCATCCTGTTTAATATCTTTAAAATTTTCATGAAGTTTATTTTTTATCCAATTTTTAATCTCTTGTTCAGACATCTGTTCAACTTTAGCTAGCTTGCTTGTCTTTTTTAAAGTCTTAGTAATTTTCTTTCTTTCATCTAATTTATTTTGATACACTTCAAAAATGATAAAGTTTTCTCCATCATATTTTTCTAAAAATTCGTTTACTTGTTCGTTGTTCGGTTGGATATCTTTTGAAACTTTCTCACCTGTAAAAATAAAAGCATTTTTAACAACAATAGCTTTTTTCTCTGAAATAAAAGGCATTGTTAATGCTTCTTCTATAATCTGATTAAAACTTGTATCATAAAGATTATATTTAACATAGTTAAAATCGTCTTTTTTTTCATTTAAGTAACTTTCTACGATTTCATTACTTTTTTTCTCCACTAGTTCTGGCACTTCTCCGTATATAGCCATTATATTATTAGCCATGTAAACTTGCACCCTTTCAAAATTATACCATTAATTTATTATAGCATTGTGTAATTATTATTCTCTATCATTAACTTCTATTAAAGGATGATATAAGTTGATTATCGAGATTTAAAGTAATTTCTCCATCAGTTTGAGTATTGTAGATATGAGAATTAATTTTCTCTAATTTATCTATCGTTTCGTTATTAGGCAAATGAAAAGTATTATTTTTTCCACTTGAAATCATACTAATTTTAGGTTGTATGATTTCTAAAAAATGTTTTGAACTACTTGTTTTACTGCCATGGTGTCCAACTTTTAGAACATCAATTAACGGTAAATGATATTTCTTTAATAATAAATTTTCATTTTCTTCAATTGCGTCGCCCATCAATAATAATTTGTAATTTTTGTACTCTATTAATGAAATTATACTTTGTGCATTTTTGTCTTCATTGGAATCAATAAAAGCATTTAAAAATGATATTTTAGCTTCTTTCAACTGAATATTATTAGTCTCTAAAACATCAATAACTTTTATATGATATATACTACAAAATGTATGTATAGTTTTAATTTGATCTACTGAATAACTTTTTATATATAAATATAAATTTTTAATTCTTATATTTTGTGCTAAATAAGGAAATTCGCCTATATGATCATTATGTGGATGAGTAAGAATTAAGTGATCAATTTTTGATATTCCTCTAGATTTTAAAGTAGGAATAATATGATATTTCGCAATATTATGATTATCTTTAATCTTCGTTTGAACTACTTTACCACCAGTATCTACCATCACAGTTTCATTATTTTTTGTTTGAAAAAGAAAACTATCACCTTGACCAACATTTAAAGCAGTAAACGTCGTCGCTAATGGTTGATTAGTTAATTTTATAAATATTATAAATAAGATAATTATAATTAAGAATGCTCTATAATTTTTATAACATATAAATATAGTTAGTAGAGTTAATAAAATGAAACAGTAGAGTAGACTTAAATTTGATTGATCAGCGATATTTATTTGGTAATTTCTAAATAAAATGAACGGTTGCATTATTCTATCGTGCAGTTCAAATAATTGATTTGCAACCATATTTATACATCGCAAGTCACTAAAGAAATGATAGAAAGTAAATAGAACAATAGAAAGTGGAAAAATAATGAAAGAATATAATGGGACAAATATTACATTAGAAATAAAACCAATCCATTGAAACTGATTAAAATGATAAATACTAATAATCATGGATGAAAATTGAGCGATAATTGTTATATAAATATAATTCTTTATAATTGATTGATTATTAAATAATGGCTTAGAAAATAGTATAAAAAAAGAAATAATGAAAGAAAATTGAAATCCAATGTCATAAGCAAAATTCATATTCCAAATTGTCATAAATAAAAAGACCAACGATAATACACTTATAGACGAAATTTTAAAAGTCTTAGGGATAATAAAAAAAGTAATAGCGGTTAAAACTGCTCTTAAAGCACTCGGTGCAAAATTTGTATAAAAAATAAATAGTATTAGTATCATAATAATAAAAACTCGTATAAATAATTTTGGAATATTAAACCTGACCAAACTATATTGAATGATAAAAATAATGGTAGCAACGTGTGATCCACTGACAGCAAGTAAATGATAAATACCTATCGCTTTAACTTTATCTAAGTAATCTGTATCAATTGCACTAGTATCTCCAGTAATTAAAGCTAAGACTCTCTCTGGATATTTTAACGAAGAATGGTATAACTTGTTTTGAATATAATTTAGGTGTTTATCTATAAAACTTATATGATTAACTTTAGTACAATGTTTATTATCTATTTGATCGATATAAACATAGACTTCATTATGAATACTATTTGTGATATTTCCATTAATTTTACATTCTCGATTTTTTAAATCTTTAGCTTTCAATTGTGGACTTTTAAAAGTAAAGTGATAATTATTATGTTTATATTGAAATTGTCCTTTAATAATTTGATTGAATTGTTTTATATCATTTTGAAACGTTACTTTTGAATTTATATTACTGTGGACTTTTAAATTTTGGAGTATAAAATGATTTGTTTTCAAAGTATGGTGTACTTGAAATAAAGCTAGAAAGAAAAAGGATAAAATTAATAAATAGTGGTATAAAGGAATACTCTTTCGATACACAATAATTAATATAATAGCAAATATTAAAATTGAAAATAATTTAAGATGAACCCATAATATACCACTTAAAAAAGAAAGTGCATATAAAACAACTAACATTCTTTAGTTAAAAATTCAGCTATTTTATTAGCAGAAAATGGTATTTTTTCATACTCAATACCTGCTTGATTTAATAATTTAATAGCATATTTATGATTATGATAATCTTTTGCATAGTATATTTTCTTAATACCTGCTTGAATAATAGACTTAGTACAGTTTAAACAAGGAAAATGTGTGACATATATCGTTGCATTATCTGATGATACACCTTGTTTTGCGCATTGTAATAATGCATTCATTTCTGCGTGAATGGTTCTAATACAATGACCATCTTCTATTAAACATCCTACATCAATACAGTGAACTTCTCCTGCTACTGAGCCATTATAACCTCCTGCAATTATTCTATTGTCCTTTACAATTGTTGCGCCTACTGATAGTCTTTGACATGTAGAACGTAATGCAAGCAAATGGCTTTGTGCCATAAAATATTCGTCCCATTTTATTCTATCCATAAAGTTCAACTCCTTAAAAAATATATATCTATTATAATTTATATTAAAAATTCTTCCAATTTAATTTATGTAGTAAAGTAATCTTTAAGTTTCTCGAAAGTTTTCCCTCCAATTCCTCTTACTTGTTTTAAGTCTTCAACCTTATTAAATTGTCCCTTTTCCTCTCTGTATTTAATAATCTCTTTCACTTTAGTTGGACCTATACCTGGAACATTAAGCAATTCTCTTTCATTTGCTGTGTTAAGATTGACTTTAATACTTTCAGAAGTATCTAAATTACTTTGATTAGTGAGTGTAGCATTTAGTTTCGTTTCATTTTTATTAGGTATATAAATCATTTTTTGATCAGTAAGTTTTTCAGATAAATTGATTTTTGTAATATCAGCATTTTCAGAAATTTTAGCTTTTTTTAGTACATCTTTAACTCTATCGTTCTTTTTCATTTTATAAACATCTGGTAATTTAACCGCTCCTTTGACATCTACATAAATAGTTGAATTTTCTTTAGAAGAAGTGGATAAATTATTATCATTTTTATTTTTATTATATTTTTCATTATTATTAAATTGGCTATTGTAAGCATTAGATGTTGTCATATATTCTGAAGGCTCATTATTTTTCATAAGCATGAGAATCACTATAAAAAGTAACACTACTGCAATTAAAATGATGATATGAGTCTTCCACTTAGTTAACAATTGAATTATTTCATTTCTATACTTAAACAAAAACTCATCTCCTTATATGTATAAACGTATAAGAAGATGAGTTTACTTTATTTTATTTATAAGCAACAAAAAACAATCTGTCACCTTTTTCATTATGATTATTGATGTCAAAGTCTACAAAAGTTTCAATACGATTAAATCCAGTTTGTTTTAACAATCGAATATAGAAATCCTTTTCAAATGTTCTTTGATAATGTGATTCATTAAAACGGTGATAATTACCATTATGCTGTTTTAAAAAGAAACTCATATCATGATAAACACTATAAGGTTCTTCACCCTTTATAGCTTCCCACGCTAAAAATATATCATCATTATCATCAATATAACATTGATTATTAAATGCTGTGTTCATTTTATATATCGTATGAATATCGAATATAAACATTCCTAAATCAGATAAATGATTAAATACACAATTAAACGTATTTACGATATCATCAATATCAGGTAAATAATTCAGGGAATCACAAAATATTGTTACAACATCATATGTTGTATTTAATGAAAAATCGGTCATGTCACCTTCTAACCAAGTAACTTGATTAGATTTATTTGCAGCAATAGATAACATGTCTGTACTTAAATCCATGCCCGTAACCGTGCCAATAGAAGGAAGTAATTGCGTTAAACTTCCAGTGCCACAACCAATATCAAGAATATTTATTGAATCATTAGAAGACATTGTTCTTGTATAATATTTTACAATATTAAACCATTCTTCATAAGGTTGATCTTGAGTAAGCTGATCATAAACTTTACTCATTTCGGTGTATTGCATCATTTTAATATGCTACCTGATTATATGATTCTATTGGAGCATCTTGATAAAGTTTCTCTATATTATAGTAATTGCGTTCATCTTTATGGAAAATATGAACTACTACGTCTGCTAAATCAATTAAGACCCATCTTGCACTTTGATAACCTTCCATACGCTTTACTTCAATATTATTTTCATGCACTTTTTCTTTTACTGCTCTAGCAATTGATTGAACTTGACGTTCATTGTTACCGTGACACACTACAAAATAATCAGTCATATCACTAATACCTTGCATATTAAGAGAAACAATATCTTCTGCTTTTTTATCTTCTGTCGCTGTGACAGCAATATTTAATAATTCTTCTGAATTCATTTAATCATCCTTTATCTTTTGATCACTATAATTATAATAATTTAAACATTCAATTGTAGAACCATAAACAGTAATATCTTTACTAATTAAAAATAACACTGTTCGCTTTGATATTTCATAAATTGTTTTATCTAAGCTACCTTGATTGTATGCCATATCTCTAATTTCTTCAACTCCTGGAGTTTTTCTACCAGGTTCTATATAGTCAGCAATAAATACCAATTTTTCAGTTTTTGTCATTTCTTTACGACCAGTAGTGTGATATTTAATGGCTAATAATGTTTCTTCATCTTCGATGCCATAATCAGCCTTCATTAATGCTGCACATACAGGTCCATGAAGAATTTCACTTCCATAACTTAACAAATTGCTATCTAAATCATGTTGGCGAACGACTTGATACATTTTTCCTAAATCATCATATTTACAATAATCATGTAAAATGCCTGCTAACTCTGCTTTACTTTTATCTCCATCATAGATTTCAGCAAGCTTAACTGCTGTGTCAGCTACTCTAAGAGAATGTTTAAAACGCTTTTCGGGCAATTTATTTTCGATAAGTTCTTTTGCTTCTTTAGTGTTCATAGAATCCTTCCTCTCTAATATATTTACTAACATTTCGAGGGACTAAAATATCAATTGTTTTTTTATCTTTTACACGTTGTCTAATCATTGATGAACTAATATCCATTCTTGGAATAGATATGGAAATCATATTTTCATCAACCTTTTGAATATTTTTTTCTCTATTTACTACTATAAAGATAATCATTTGCTTTAATTCATCTATTTTATACCATTTATCAAGTTGATCATATTGGTCTGATCCTATTACAAAATAAAACTTATCGTAAGGATTTTGGTCAATTAAAGCTTTTAATGTATCATACGTATAACTTTGACCTTTTCTTTCTAATTCTGCATAACAAATATTTCCGAAACCTAACTGCTCGATTACCATATTAATCATTTTGATGCGATAATGAGCATCTAAGTAATCGTTATGTTCTTTAAGTGGAGCCATATAACTTGGTAAAAAATAGAAAACATCCGGTTTAATTTTATGAAATACTTCATTAGCTACTAACATATGTGCAGTATGAATAGGATTGAATTGTCCGCCGTATAAAACAATTTTTTTCATAGAATTATGGTAATGAAATTTCCTTATTTTCTTGAGATTCTCTATAAATGATTATCATTGATCCAATGACTTGGACCACTTCACTATTAGTAGCTTGACTTAGCGTTTGGGCTAAATCGTTTTTATCATCAAAATTATTTTGAAGTATATGAATTTTAATTAATTCTCTATTTTCTAGTGTTTCATCTATTTGACTAATCATATTATCATTAATTCCAGCTTTACCTATTTGAAAAATTGGATCAATGTTATGCGCCAAACTTCTTAAATATCTTTTTTGTTTACCTGTTAGCATAGCATATTATTCTCCTTTTAATTGATTTAAAACTGCTAATTTCATTTCTTTAATTTCAGCATCTTTGCCAGTCCATATTTTAAAGCTCTCAGCACCTTGATATACAAACATATCTAGACCATTATAAATAGGGTTACCCTTCTCTTCAGCTTGTTGTAAAAATGATGTTTTATAGGGAATATAAATGATATCACTTACCAATGTATTCGGTGATAATTGATTGAGACGAATTACACTCTCTTTATTATTATCTAATCCTGCTGATGTTGTATTAATAATAATATCAAACTCATCAAGATATTGTTCAGCTTGTTGTAGGGTAATCGCATTAATATCTAATTTCCAATTATCAAAGCGACTCATTGTTCTATTCGCTATAGTTAATTTAGGCTGTACACATTGTGAAAGTGCAGTTGCAATACCTTTGCTTGCGCCCCCAGCTCCAAGAATTAAAATATATGCATTAGATAAGTCAGGATATACTTGTTTTAATCCTTTTACGTATCCAAGACCATCAGTATTATAACCAATCCATTTATTCCCCTCTATTTTCACAGTATTCACTGCACCTACAGCTTTAGCTTGTTCATCAATATCATCTAAGAATGGAATGATGCGTTCTTTATGAGGAATAGTAACATTAAATCCACTTAAATTTTTTTCAGTTATTATTTCTTTAATATTATCGAAATCTTGAACCGGTATATGCAATGCTTCATAAGTATCATTTAAACCTAAAACTTTAAAATTAGTATTATGCATCACTGGTGATAATGAATGTGAAATCGGATCTCCTATCACTGCAAATTTCATTATGAATCCTCCCTACATAATAGATTGTCTTAAAACAACATCAACACTTTTAGGAACTCGGACAATCACTTTTGCACCTGCTTCGATTGTAATAAAGCCCAATCCAGAAATCATAATGTCACGTTTTTCTTTCCCTGTTTCTAGACGTACAGCTTTCATATCACTTATATTAAATTTTTCTGGATTACTAGGTGGACTTAATAAATGTCCTATTTGCTTTCGCCATAAATCATTTGCCTTTTCAGTTTTAGTTCTATGAATATTTAAATCATTAGAAAAATAACATACAAGTGGTCGTTTCCCACCAGAAACATAATCTATCCTAGCTAATCCACCGAAGAATAAAGTTTGTCCCTCATTTAATTGAAATACACGTTGTTTAATTTCATTCTTAGGAATAATCACTTTTAATTCTTTTTCAGTAACATAATGGGTCATTTGATGCGCTTGTATAATGCCAGGTGTGTCATACATAAAAGTTTTCTCATCTAAAGGAATATCTATCATATCTAATGTTGTACCTGGAAATCTTGATGTTGTAACGACATCTTTTTCACCTACACTTTGCTCAATTAATTTATTGATTAAAGTTGATTTACCAACATTTGTAGTACCAACGATATAAACATCTTGATGATTTCTAAAACGGTTGATTGATTCTAAAAGTGCATCAATACCCCATCCTTTATGAGCTGATATTAATACCACCTCTTCAGCTTCTAATCCATACTTTCTAGCTGTTCTTTTTAACCATTCTTTTACACGACGTTGGTTAATTTGTCTTGGTAAAAGATCTAATTTATTCGCTGCCAAAATGATTTTCTTATTTCCTACAATTCGTTTTAAAGCATTAATAAACGATCCTTCAAAGTCAAAAACATCAACTACGTTAACGATAATCCCTTGTCTATCGGATAATCCATTTAATAAATTTAAAAAATCTTCACTATCCATTCCTACATCTTGTATTTCATTATAATTTTTTAATCTAAAACAACGTTGGCATATAACATCATCTCTAAATAAATTATGTTCTGGCACATACCCAGGTGCGTTTTTATCTTCAGATTGTAAAGGAGCGCCACAACCGATACATTTTAAAGTTTCATCCAATCAATTTTCCTCCCATGTAATATAACCTTTTCTTTTAAAATAGTTTAATAATCGACGTTCGATTATTCTATTTAGTCTAGTTAAAAATCCATCTGTCTTTTTGACAGGAACTACCATGATAGTATATAGACCGTTATTATTGCCACCAAGTACGTCTGTAAGCATTTGGTCACCTATAACGATTGTTTCTTCTGGTTTAATATTCATGTGTTGTATCGCTTTTTTAAAAGCTCTTCCCATAGGTTTTCTAGCTTTAAAGATAAAATCAACGTCTAAGTCTTTCGAAAAACCGGAAACACGTTTTTCATTATTATTTGATACTATTGTAATCGTTAAACCTAAATCATTTGCCTTTTTAAACCATTCTTGTATTTCTTTCGTTGGTGTTTTAACGTCCCAACCTACTAATGTATTATCTAAATCTGTAATAATACCTTTAAAACCAGAATTTGCTAATTTTTCAATATCAATTTGAAATACAGATTGTACATAATCATTAGGCATAAAATATGTTTTAATTAATCCCATTCATTTCACCTTTAAGTTATTTATTTTTTATATTTCATTAACCAACTGTTCAACAATTTTACTTGATGATTGAGCTGCTTTACCAAGAAACTCTTCAAACGACATCTCTGCTTCCCCATTTGCTAAATCAGAAACAGCACGAGTAACGATAAAAGGTAAATTAAATTGATAACAAGTTTGAGCAATAGCCGTTGCTTCCATTTCAACTGCCATAGCTTTTGAAAACTGACGTTTAATTTTTAATCGCTGTTCACTACTGCCAATAAAACTATCGCCACTTACAATTTGACCAATTTTAGCGGTTAAATTTTGTTGTTTTACAACTTTTTCAGTTAATTGGAGTAATTGTTGGTTAGCTTCAAATTGAGCTGGCATTTGAGGTATTTGACCGATGTCGTATCCAAAGGCAGTTGCATCTGCATCATGGTACATCACATTATTACTAATTAAAATATCTCCAACTGATAAACTATCATCTAAAGCACCAGCAGAACCTGTATTTATAATCAATGTAGGTTTAAATTTTTCAATTAATAGTGTTGTCGAAATTGCAGCATTTACTTTTCCAATTCCACTTTGTGTTAAGACAACATCTTTATTATTTAGTTGCCCACGATAAAATTTTACATGTGCTACTTCAATCTCATTTAAATTCACTAATTTATGTTTTAAAATCGCTACTTCTTCTTCCATAGCTCCAATAATTCCAATCATATTTACACCTCAACTTTAATCTTAGCACATGTTATTCTAACATAATTTCTAGTTCATCACGACTAACTTTTTTCATTAAATCATCTTGAAAAATATTTAATAAAAAAACTGTCGATACAGTTAAACACTGTCGACAGTTAAATTTTAAATTACATATTTATTTATGGTTAACCTTTCCATAAAGTAGCTAAATCTTGTAGAGACAATACACCTGTTATAATTGTAACAATAACTGCTACAATGCCAAATACTAACATCCATATTGGATGTTTATAATCTCCAACAATTGATTTTTTTCTACTCGCTATCAATATTGCACCCAAAGTAATCGGTAAAATCCATCCATTTATTGCTCCTGCAATAATCAATAAACTAATTGGTTTTCCAATTAATAAGAAAATTATTGTTGAAATCACGATGAAGACAATGACAATCAAATTATTTTTATTAAATAATGATTTGTGTAATGTTTTTAAGAAAGTTGCACTTGTATATGCTGAACCAATCACTGATGACATTGCGGCTGCGAAAATAACAACTCCAAAAATATTTTTTCCTATTGGTCCAATAGCATGTTCAAATACTGATGCTGGCGGATTATCTGCATTTAAAGTGACACCTGTCACTACAACTCCAAGTACTGCTAAGAATAATAATGTTCTCATAATACCTGTAGTTAAGATACCTGCAATAGCTGAACGATTCACAAATGGTAAAAACTCTTTACCTTTCATTCCAGAATCAAGTATTCTATGTGCACCAGCAAATGTGATGTATCCACCTACTGTTCCTCCAACTAAAGTAATGATTGGTAAAATTAATTTAATAGGATGTTCTGGTGCAACTGTATGAACAAGTGCATCACCATAGGGAGGGTTAGATACAACCATGACATAAGCTACTACTAATATCATTATTACTCCTAAAATCATTGAAACAATATCCATAATTTTTTGACCACTTTTACTTACAAATATTAAAATTGCAAAAATGGCTGTAATAGCTGCTCCCCATTTAACATCAAGTCCAAACATTGCATTCAATCCTAAACCTGCACCAGCTATGTTCCCGATATTAAAAGCAAGTCCTCCAAAAGCAATCAATATTGAAATTAAAGTTCCTAATCCAGGTAACACTTTATTTGATACTTCTTGACCACGTAAACCTGTTACAACTAATACGCGCCAAATATTAATTTGAGCTCCAATATCAATTAATATAGATATTAAGATTGCAAAAGCGAAACTTGCATAAAATTCTGCCGTAAACACAGCAGTTTGAGTTAGAAATGCAGGACCGATCGCTGATGTAGCCATTAAAAATACAGATCCATAAAGTAAGCGTCTATGACTTTTTGTAAATTTAAAATTGTCTTTATCTTGTTTTTGATTTAAATTTTCTTTCATTAGAAAACCCCCTTATAAGGATTGAATATCAATGCCTTCTTTCGTTAATTTTTTTCTTATTTGTTCAACAAATTCTAGTGCATGTTTACCATCACCGTGAACACATATTGTATCTGTTTCCAAATCAATTTCTTTTCCATTGCGACTTATCACTTTGTTTTCAGTTACCATTTTCAAAACTTGTTTTAATGCTTCGTCAGAATCAGTAATGACTGCGTCTGGTTCTTTACGACTAACTAATTGACCATTATCTTCGTAACGTCTATCAGCAAATACTTCAGAAGCTGTTTTCAATCCGATTGCTTGAGCTTCAGATATTAATAATGAATTAGATAAACCTACAAGCACTATAGTAGAATCAAAATCGTATACTGCTTTTGCAATTGCTTTTGCAATTGCTTTATTTTTAGCACCCATATTATACAGTGCACCGTGTGGTTTAACATGATTTATTCGTGTTTGGTGTACTTTACAAAATCCTTCTAAAGCACCTAACTGATAAACTATTAGGTTATATACTTCGGTAGGACTAATATCCATCTTTCGACGACCAAACCCTTTTAAATCTGGAAGTCCGGGATGAGCGCCAATACTCACATGATTTTCTTTAGCTAATTTTACTGTTTGATTCATTACATTTTCATCACCCGCATGAAAACCACAGGCTATATTAGCAGATGTAATTAAAGGAATGATATCTTTATCACCTCCAAATGAATAGTTACCAAATGCTTCACCTAGATCACAGTTTAAATCAACTTTCATCATAATTTCACTCCTTTAACTATTTGATGTTTTTCAAGGAATTTAATATCAACTTCTTCTGCATTTCCTTTTGCATATGGTGGGTAACTTAATACTGCATATAGAAAATCAGCCGTAGTAGTGAAACCATCAATTACCATTTCATCAAGTGCCACTTTTAATTTGTTAATCGCAGAAGTTCTATTAGAGTCTTTTACGATAACTTTTGCAACTAGTGAATCATAGTAAGGAGATACTTGATAACCAGCATATAATAACGAATCTACTCTAATATTAAAACCTTGAGGTAAGTGTAGACGTTTAACTTTACCTGGAGTAGGTTGGAATTTCTTTTCTGGATTTTCAGCGTTGATACGTGCCTCTATTACATGACCATTGAATACAATATCTTCTTGACTAAACGGTAATTTATTATGTAATAACAAATATAATTGTGCTTGTAATAAATCTCTATCTGCACGCATTTCAGTAACAGTATGTTCTACTTGTATTCTTGCGTTCATTTCAATAAAGTAATGTGCATCTTCAGTAACTAAAAATTCAATAGTACCAGCACTACGATAATTAGAGGCTTTTGCAACTTTGACAGCATCATTACATATTTTTTCACGTCGTTCTTCAGATAATGCTGCACATGGTGCTTCTTCTATTAATTTTTGATTTTTTCTTTGGACTGAACAATCTCGTTCACCTAAATGAACATAATTTTCTTTTCCGTCACCAATCACTTGAACCTCTACGTGTTTTGCAACAGGAATAAATGCTTCCACATACACACGATCATCATTAAAATATTTTTGACCTTCACTTTTAGCTTCTTTTAATGATTTTTCAAGTTGATTTTCTTCTTTAACAATTCGAATACCTTTACCGCCACCACCGCTTGCGGCTTTTAATACTAAAGGATATCCTATGTCTTTTGCTAATTCTTTAATTTCTTCTACAGAATTTACTGCATCTGTTGAGCCAGGAATAACTGGCACTCCTGCTGAATGAACAGTTTGACGAGCAGTTATTTTATCACCCATCATTTCCATTGTTTTTTTGTTAGGGCCAATAAAATGAATATCATTTTCTTCAACTTTTTGGGCAAATGTTGTACTCTCCGATAGAAAGCCGTATCCAGGATGAATAGCATTAGAACCTGTGATTTCAGCTGCACCAATAATACGCTCTATATTTAAATAACTATCTAAAGGATTTGCTTCTCCAATGCAAACTGCTTGATCAGCCAAGCTTACATGAAGACTTTTTTCATCACCTTTAGCGTATACTGCAACAGTTTCTATTCCCATTTCTCGACACGCTCGAATGATACGTACCGCAATTTCTCCTCTATTCGCTACTAAACAACGATACATATTTCTGTCCCCCCTTTTACTTCACTTTAACTAGAACTTGATCGTATTCAACGTTTGTACCATGTTCAATAACAATGTCGGTAATCTCACCATCTATATCACTAGTCACTTCATTCATTACTTTCATTGCTTCAACATATCCGATAACATCACCAGATTTAATGTTATCACCTACTTGAATTATAGGATCCGTTAATTCCTTGCTATCTTGTAAGAAAAATGTGCCTACCATAGGAGAAGTAATTGTTTTTGCTGAATCATTTGAAGGGTTATTTTCTGAAATATTTTTATTTTGAGAATGTCCTTCAGATTGTATTACTGGAGTACTATTATTTTGATTGTTACTTTGTTCAGTAAAATCTAATTCGATTTCGTTTTTGTTATCTTTATATTTAAATTTTTTTACATCATTTGATTTTACAAGTTTAATGACTTCTTCTATTTTTTTAATATCCATAACTATCTCTCCTCTGTAATGATTGTAGTCAATTTCTTTGCTGTCGGTCTCATTTCGCTCATATTAAAAGTTGGTGACGTGTTAATTTCAGTTTTTAAATGATTAAAGTGATTTAGATATTGTTCCTGAGCCTTTGTAGCCTCTTCAATCGTTGACCACTTAAATCGAATTAAATCTCCCGGCTTAAATTGAGCAATTTTATTTAAATCCAGTTGAGTAACTGTAGCAATTTTCGTATAGCCACCTATAGTTTGTTTATCATTTAATAAGATAATAGGATTACCATCATTTGGGACTTGAATGCTTCCTAAAGCAACAGGTTCTGAAATAATATCTGCTCCAGTTTTAGGAGGAATACGCTCACCATTAAGACGATATCCCATTCTATCAGATTTTTCAGAAACTTTATACTCCATATTAACGAGTTTATTTATACTTTCCTTTGAAAATGCTTCGATTTGTGGGCCAGTAATAATATGTATTATATTATCTTCGGGAATAGCATTATAAACTGTTGTTTTACCCAAGTTTTGTTTGAAAGATGGATTTTCTTTTAAGCATATCAAATCTCCTTTTGATAATGGTCTTCCTTTGTAACCGCCAATTTTACTTCTAGTATGTGTCGAGTAACTTTCTGCTATTGGTTGAATATCTAAAGGATGGCCAAAGAAAATATAACCACGGGAGCCTGCAGTCACTGCTCCAACTTTCAAAATATCGCCTTTACATGCATAAATCACAGTATTAATATCAACTGTCTCTTCATTTAATTTTGCGTTTACATGTGCTCCTGTCAAAATAAATGTATTATCTTTATTGAATTGAAGTGTTGGACCGATAATAGTGTATTCAAGGCTGGGTCCATTATTACCAATTAAAGACTTACCAATTAAATAACTATATAAATCCATAGCTCCAGCACTTGAAAAACCAAGGTGTTGAAAACCAAATCTTCCTTCATCTTGAACAGTTGTGAACATACCAGGTTGAATAATACTAATCGACATGATTTAACACCCACTTTTCTTTATTAAATCGATTTTCTGCTATTTCACTTTGGATGTCGTTAAATGTATTTTCATCAATAGAATAAAACTTGATATAATCCCCCGCTTGATATAAAGACATTTCATTGTCATTGATATCAAATACTTTTAATGGTGTTCTTCCAATAATTTGCCAACCACCTGGTGAATCAGAAGGATATAAACCAGTTTGATTATTTGCTATTCCTACTGACCCTGCGTCAATGTTGACTCTAGGTTCATCTCGACGTGGAGTATGTAAACGAGAATCTAATCCGCCTAAAAATGGAAAGCCAGGCATAAAACCTAACATGTAAACGAGATATTCATTTTGAGTATGGATTTCAATGACTTCATCAGTAGTTAGTTTGTTATGTTTAGCTACATATGATAAATCAGGTCCGACTTCTGAATTATATAATACTGGAATATGTATGATCGTTTTATCTGAAATATCTTTAGCATGTTCACCATTTAACTGCTTTAAATCTAATATATCTATTAATTGATTAAAATTAAGCTTTTTATTATCAAAGCTTATCATAATTGCCCTATATGACGGTATCACATCTTTGATACCATCTATTCTTTTAGCGTGTATATGTTTAGTAACGGATTCAACATCTCTGTAATTACTTTCAGATATTTCTTCTTTAAAATAAAGTGCAATTGATTGTTCATTAATAATCTTTATTTCCAAAGATGATGGTCCTCCTTCAATTATAAATAACGTATTTCATTCTATATATTAGTAATATAAAATATCCACGTATTCATAGTAGTTTCATATGTATTTCAAATAGACAATAATAAAAGAAGGCGAGTAATGCATCGATGTAATCGCTTACCCCCTTTCAGTACAAGATATTTATATAATTTGTCTACATTGTTATTTAAGCATATATTTATATTTTTGTCATGTGAAAGTTCTAAAAATTAAATGAATGTACTTGCTTATATCTAATTACTAGTTAAATAATTATAAATATTTAACTATAAAAAAATCCAAAAATCAAAATGATTTTTGGATTTTTTGTTACTTAATATCAACGATTTTAACTTTCATTTCTCCACCATTTGGAAGTGGAACACGAACTTCATCATTTAAACTTTTACCAATAAGTGCTTTCGCCATTGGAGATTCATTCGAAATTTTTCCTTTAAACGCATCTGCTTCTGCAGATCCAACAATTTGATAGCTTTCTTCTTCATCGCCAGGTAATTCGACAAACGTAACAGTTTTACCAATTTGAATAACATTGTTATCACCGTTGTCTTCAATAATCAAAGCATATCTAAGCATGTGTTCAATACGTTGAATATCTTGCTCAATAAAACCTTGTTCATCTTTAGCAGCATCGTATTCTGAGTTCTCAGATAAGTCACCAAAAGATCTAGCAACTTTGATTTTTTCTACTACTTCAGGACGTTTAACTGTTTTAAGTTCTTCTAATTCTTGTTCTAATTTTTCATAACCTTCCTGTGTCATTGGATATTGTTTTTGATTTTCCATAAGTTCATCTTCCTTTTCAACAAGTTAATTTAATTCTGAAAAAATACATATTATTCGTTAATGCTTACCAACAAGCGTTTGTATTTTTGTTGTCATTATATCAATTGCTACCTTATTACTTCCACCTTCTGGAATAATAATATCAGCATATTTTTTTGTTGGTTCTATAAATTGATTATGCATAGGTCTGACAACATTTAAATATTGGTTAATAACTGATTCCATTGAGCGCCCTCGCTCTTTTGTATCACGTACAAGTCTTCTTAAAATACGTAAATCAGCATCAGTATCAACGTATATTTTAACATCCATCATATCACGTAATGTTTTATTTTCCAAAGCAAATATACCCTCTACGATAATAACATCTTTAGGTTCAAATGCAATTGTTTCATCACTTCTAGTATGATTTTTATAATCATATGTTGGAACTTCCACCGCTTGACCATTACGTAAATCCTTTAAATTACTAATCAGTAAATCATTATCAAATGCAAAAGGATGATCATAGTTAGTTTCAAGACGTTCTTCAAATGTTAAGTGCGATTGATCTTTATAATAATAATCTTGAGCAAGTAAAGCAACACTATGGCCTTCTAAGTTTTTCATTATTTCATTTGTAACAGTTGTCTTTCCTGATCCTGAACCGCCAGCGATTCCGATGATTGTTGTCTGTGTCATTAGCCAATTTCCTTTCTCATCATATTATTAGGATAAATAGGATGATCCACTTTAATTTGAACAATTTGAAGAGGATGACGTGCTGCATCAAGGTGGTTTCCTTCTTCATCATAAATGACATCAATAACCTGTTTAAATGATTCAATTTCAGGTCCAAAAAATTCAATTTCTTGGCCTGGTTTAAAGTGATTTCTTTGTTGTATTGTAGCAATATGAGTTGCTTCGTCATAATCTAAAACTAATCCACAAAAATCATATGGTGACTTTTTATTTTGTTGAACACCAAACATTTGCTCTTCATACCCAGGCGTTCCTTCAAAGAAAGCAGGTGCTGTATCTCGATTAGCACATTTGTCTAATTCAATTAACCACTCTGGTTTAATTTTAAAATTATCTGGATCTTCTGCATATGCATCAATAACCTTACGATAAACTGATACTACCGTAGCAATATAATGAATAGATTTCATTCGTCCTTCAATTTTTAAAGAATCTATACCAATATCCATCATTTGAGGAATAGACTCAATTAATTTTAAATCTTTTGGACTCATAGCAAAAGGCACAACGTCGCCATCTTGATAAAATAAATCTAATTCTCCCTCTTCATCAACAGCTAGTAAATCATAATCCCAACGACAACTTTGGCAACAACCACCTCTGTTAGAGTCTCGTGCTGTCATGTGATTACTTAAAGTACATCTACCTGAATAAGCAATGCACATTGCACCGTGAATAAAGGCTTCTATTTCGATATCAACATTGTCTTTCATCTCTTTCATTTCCATAGCGCCTGTTTCACGAGCTAATACTACTCGATCAAGTCCTTCTTCTTTCCAGTATTCCACAGCTTTGTAATTAGAAAGAGATTGTTGTGTTGAAAGATGAATTTCTAATTTAGGAGCTACTTTCTTACATGTTTCAATAATAAGTGGATCAGCTACAATAATTCCTGTTGCACCTGTAGCTTCTAATTGACGTAAATAATCTTCTAAACCGTCTATATTTTCATCATGAGCGATAATATTAGTCGTAACATAAATTTTTGCACCATAACGGTTTGCAAATTCAACGCCTTCTTTAATTTCTTCCATTGTAAAGTTATCAGCGTTAGAACGTAACCCGTATTCTTGTCCACCTAAAAATACTGCATCAGCACCATAGTGAACCGCAATCTTTAACTTCTCTAAGTTTCCAGCAGGCGCTAATAATTCAGGTTTTTTTATTTTTCTTTTAGCATTTACTTCAATTTCATTTAACGTCTTCATACTGGCGCCTCCCTTAATATACTGTTTGTTTATATAAGAACCCTTCATCAAACGGACGATGTTCAGGTTGAATTTCTTCTATTGGATCAATTAACATAAATTTTTCATCTTCATAAGCTTCTGGATCTTCATGATATAAGTCAATGGCTTCTCTATATTGTGCTGTAACAGTATTAATGTATGCTTCACTTTGTAAGATACCATCAATTTTAAATGAATCGATATTTGCTTCAAAGAATGGCTCTAATTCTTCAATTAAACAGATATCATTAGGAGACATAATATGAGTACCATTGTAATCTTCAAAAACAGGATATTTATTTTCTCTTTCTTCATCGTACAATAATAAATCTTGATCATTTTCACTACGTTGGATTTTCATTTGTCTATCTTGAAAAGTGTAATAATTACCCAATAACATACGTTTAGATTGGAACATACAAGTCATACCGTGAACCTGAACTTCAATTTCAACATTTGCATGTTTTTTGATATTTAAAATTTCATCTAGATTTAATTCACGTGCTAATACAGCTCTTTTAGCGCCTTTTCCACCCCAATAATTACATTGGAAATAATTCGTAACAATTGTTTCTGCATCCCAATTTAATGGTATCGGATTATCTTGTTTTTTAACATACATCACGACAGCAGGATCACCAAAAATTATTCTATCCACTCTTATTTCATGTAAAAATTCAATATAGTTTTCTAAGGCATTTAAATGATAATTATGAAAAATACCATTAACTGCCACATATACTTTTTTATCATGTTCGTGTGCTAAATTAACTGCTTTTCTAACATCTTCACGATTAAATTCTCCAGGTAATCGCAATCCAAATTTTTGTTCTCCAATCACAAATGCATCAGCACCGAGTTCTATCAATGTTTTCATATGATTTAAAGATTTTGGAGTGACAAGTAATTCAGTCATATTCATTCTCCTTTAATAGATATGGCTAAACCATCATCCATATTTAAAAAATTTGTTTTATAGTTCTTTTGTTTCATAAGCCAAGTATTATATTTTTGTACCTTTTTTACCATTTGCTTAACGTTTCTTGATCGTACAATATCTATATCAGATACAAATCCATGATACAAAACGTTATCAGTAATAACTAAGCCACCTTTTTTTAATAACGGTGTATAGTATTCAAAAAATTTTTGAGATTGCGCTTTAGCTGCATCGATAAATATCATATCATATAAATGATTGCTCACTTTATCGTACTGTGATAGCGCATCGCCCTCTATAAGGCGAATTTGATTTTCGTATTCAAATTTTTTAAAATTAAGTTTTGCTTGTTTTATCATATTCTCATTACGTTCAATAGTAGTAATAGAAATATCTGGTGAAACAGAAGCAAATTGCATCGAACTATATCCAATAGCAGTTCCAATTTCCAAAATATTTTTCGAATGATGAATTCTAATTAATTGTTTTATCATGTCTAAAGTTAATTTATCTACTATAGGAACAGCGTGTTCTTCTGCATAAAATCTTAGCTCTTCAATATTATTATCTAACTGTTCATGAAGATTTAATAAATAGGATTGATTTGATTCCACTTCTATAACTTCCCTTTTAATATCAATAAGCATAAAAATAAATCAGTCAACTAATATTACATTATTTAAAATAAAATAATAAACTTACTTTATATTTTAATGTATAAATATAGTAACTGACTGTATATTTAAAAATTTATGCTTATAGTAATTTAACTTTAAATATTTTATCATAATTCTAAATTAAATTTAAGTCTGAAATATTAAAAATCTCTAACCAAAGTACATTGATTAGAGATTTATTATTAACAAAAGACTGTTTATTCTTCCATATTTGTATTTACAACTTCTTCAATCATATCCCATTCTTCATCTGTTTCGATAGGAACAAGTTTACCACCATCACCAGATTCATCTGGTTCATTAATCATTGGAATGAGCTCAATCATGTCATCATCATCAGATTGAGCACCTTCTTCAGCTAAAATAACATACTCTTTTTTAAATTCTGGATGATAAAATTCTAGCATTTTTCGATATAAAACTTCATTTCCATTTTCATCGAATAACGTTAATAATTCTTCTTCATTACTAATATTTAATTCTGTATTATGATTGTGATTATGTTCAGTCATAATGATATTCTCCTTTATTGAATTGAATCTAAATAGCCTTGCAGTATGAAAACTGCTGCCATTTTATCAATTACTTTTTTTCTTTTTTGTCTTGAGACATCAGCTTCTAATAATGAGCGCTCAGCAGCCATGGTACTTAAACGTTCATCCCACATAATAATTTCAATATTTGGTAAAGCCTCTTGAAGCAATTCTTTGTATTTAAGAGATGCTTCTCCACGAAAACCAATAGAATTATTCATGTTTTTCGGTAATCCTATGACTACTGAACCAACATTATTGTCTTTTATGATTGAAACCAGTCTATCAATACCAAATTCTTCATTTTCTTCATTTATTCTTAGAGTGTCTAGTCCTTGAGCAGTCCAGCCCATCAAATCACTAATTGCGATACCTACAGTTCTACTACCTACATCTAATCCTAAAATTTTATGACTTAACATTTATTTATTATTCTCTTTTAAGTAGTTTGAAACGAGTTCTTCCATAATTACATCTCTATCAATATGTCGTATTTGATTACGTGCATCATTTTGACGTGGAATGTATGCAGGGTCTCCTGAAAGTAAATAACCAACAATTTGATTTACAGCATTGTAGCCTCGTTCTTCTAGAGTTTGATGTACGTTTTTTAAAACTGTTTGGACATTTTCTTTTGGAATTTCATCATAATCGAATTTCATAGTTTTATCAATATTTTCCATAGATGCGACACTCCTCTGACATGTATTAACTTACATATTAATTTTACACCAGTTGATTAAAAAGTTATAGGTTTTTAATATAATCTTTAATAAAGCGTAATGATTCTGAGATGTTTTCAGGTTGTGTGCCGCCACCTTGTGCCATATCTGGACGACCGCCACCTTTTCCTCCTACAATTGGAGCCATGTTTTTAATGATATCTCCGGCTTTAACCTGACTTGTAAGCTCTTTAGGTACAGCGGCAATTAACGAAACTTTTTCACCAACATGACTTGCTAAAATAATAATTGTATCTTGTTGTTTTGATTTAAAATCATCCATTGTTTGACGGATTTCTTTTGGATTAGATACTTCTACCTCTGTAGCTAATACTTTAAATCCATTAATCATTTCTACTTGATCCTCTATATTACCCATTTTAAGTGAAGTAATTTCCTTATTACGTTGCTCTAATTGCTTATTCAATTGTTTTTCATTTTCTTGAATTTGAACAACTTTATCATAAACTTGTTTATCTGATTTTACTTTAAGTTGTTCTTTGACAGAATTAAATTTATTCTGAATATCTTCAAAATATAAGAATGCAGCTTTACCGGTAAGTGCCTCAATACGTCTAACACCTGCGCCTGTACCTGATTCGCTTACAATTTTAAACAACCCTATTTCAGCCGTATTATCTACATGAATACCACCACATAATTCAATTGAAAATGGAGCCATATTGACTACTCTTACAATATCACCATATTTTTCACCAAATAGAGCCATAGCACCCATTTCTTTAGCTTCTTGAATAGGCATTTCTTGAATATGAACTGAAATTCCTTTCCAAATTTCTTCATTTACTCTTCTTTCAACTTGATCAATCTCTTCTTCTGTCATTGGACCAAAGTGAGAAAAGTCAAATCTTAATCGTTCACTTTCAACGAGTGAACCTGCTTGGTTAACATGTTCACCTAAAATCTCTTTTAATGCAGCATGTAGTAAGTGAGTGGCACTATGATTTTTTTGTATATCTTTACGTTCTTCTTTATTTACAGTTGCATCTACATGACTATTTACACTTACTTGTCCAAATTGAACTGTACCTTGATGTAAATTTTGTCCATTTGGTGCCTTTGTAACTTCTTGAACGGCTATTTCGAAATGATCATTTCCTACTGTTCCTTTATCTGCAACTTGTCCACCACTTACTGCATAAAATGGTGTTTCTTTTAAGATAAAGTAAACTGTTTCTCCAGCCTCAGCAGATGTAACAGTTTTACCATTATAAATTAAATCTGTTAAAATTGTTTGATATTCTGTTGTTTCATATCCAACAAATTGACTTTCAGTATTAATATTTTTTAAAACATCACTTTGAACTTGCATAGATTGTGAACTTTGTCTAGCTTCTCTCGCTCTAGTACGTTGTTGTTCCATTTCAGTTTCAAATGTTGCCATGTCGACTGTAATACCTTCTTGACTTGCTAGTTCTTCAGTTAACTCAATTGGGAATCCATACGTATCATATAATTTAAACGCATCTGAACCATTAATCTGATGTGTAGATTCTTTTGCTTGCGTAATGAGTTGATTTAATATAGATACACCCTCTTGAAGTGTTTCATGGAAACGTTCTTCTTCAGATTTAATAACACGTTTAATAAAATCCGATTTTTCTTTTACATTTGGATAATATGGCTCCATAATGTCAGCAACGATATCAACCAATTTATACATAAATGGCTCATTAATGCCAAGCGTTTGACTAAAACGTACAGCACGACGTAAGAGACGACGTAAAACATAACCGCGCCCTTCATTTGCAGGTAAAGCGCCATCAGAGATTGCGAATGAGATTGTTCTGATATGATCGGCGATGACTTTAAATGCTACATCTTGTTCGTTATTTTCAAGATATTTTTTTCCTGATATATGCTCTACTTCTTCAATAATTGGCATAAATAAATCTGTTTCATAATTGGTACGAACATTTTGGGAAATAGACGTCATACGTTCTAATCCCATGCCGGTATCAATATTTTTATTTGGAAGTGGTGTATAAGTATGATCCTTATTATGGTTATATTCACTAAATACTAAGTTCCATACTTCTAAATATCTCTCATTTTCACCGCCAGGATACATTTCTTCTGCTGGATCATTTTGACCATATGCTTCACCACGATCATAGAAAATTTCGGTATTAGGTCCTGATGGTCCTTCTCCAATATCCCAGAAATTCCCTTCAATTCTAATAATACGACTTTCTTCTAAACCAATATCTTCATGCCATAAACGATAGGCTTCAACATCTTCTGGATGAATCGTTACATATAGCTTCTCTGGTTCCATCCCCATCCATTTGTCACTAGTTAAAAATTCCCAAGCAAATTCAATTGCTTCTTTTTTAAAATAGTCACCAATTGAGAAGTTTCCAAGCATTTCAAAGAAAGTATGATGACGCGCAGTAAAACCTACGTTTTCAATATCATTTGTTCTGATTGCTTTTTGAGAGTTCACTATTCTAGGCTTTTTAGGTGTTTCTCGTCCATCAAAGTATTTTTTTAAAGTTGCAACACCAGAGTTTATCCAAAGTAACGAATCATCGTCAATAGGCACAAGTGGTGCAGATGGTTCTACCATATGACCTTTTTCAACAAAGAAATCAATATATTTTTGACGTATATCACTTGCTTTAAGTTTTTTCATTTTTTCACTCCTAATATAATTAATACATTTATAAATAAAAAAACGTTCATCCAACAAAGGGACGAACGTTTTCGCGGTACCACCCTAGTTACAAGAAATAAATATTTTTCAAATATATTTAATTTCTCATCACTTAATTATCATATTAACGTTAACACAAAGTAGCGTTCAACAGATTAACTTGTACTTTTCACCAACCAGTACATCTCTACTTAAGTTAAAAAGTTTACTCATCTTTATGCGAATTCAAATTTATTTTAAGTATTTTTATTTAAATTGTCAATGTTCAACAAAGTCGTAAGGTGAAACATTTCCCATATTAATCATTGGATTAATTTGATAAATTGTTTCTTCACTTAAAGTAATGTGTTCATCTGCATTATTATCCTCTGTATCATCTATATTTATCGGTTCATCATTCTCTTCTACGTCTATATTAACCTGACTCATACCAAAATAATTTATAATTAGTGTTTTTAATTGTGTATGTCTTTCTTGACCTTGAGTATTTAAGGCAATGTCAAATGCTTTTGGATCTCCTAATAGTACTAAAGATTGTTTTGCACGTGTCAGACCTGTATATAAAATAGGTCTTTGCAACATTCTAAAATATTGTTTGACAATAGCCATAATAACAATTGGGAATTCTGATCCTTGTGATTTATGGATTGAGGTACAATAAGCATGTGTGAGTTCTAATAAATCTTGTCTAGTAAATGTAATTTCATTTCCTTCAAAATCGACAATCAGTACATCTTTATTAAGTGCATTTTCTTTAGCCCAAAATATACCTACTATGACGCCAATATCACCATTAAAAATATTGTCATTTGGTCGATTAACTAGTTGTAAAACTTTGTCTCCTTTTCTAAACTTTATATCGCCAAACTCTATTTCTCTTGTATCTTTTTCTTTAGGATTTAAAATATTTTGTAATACTTGATTAAGTCTTTTTATCCCTGCACTTCCTTTGTACATAGGTGCTAAAACTTGAATATCACTCATATCATATCCTTTATTTACAGCGCTAGATACTACTTTCTCCACTACGGTTGGAATTTGTTCTACATTGCAATGAATAAAACTTCTATCGTGATAACGTTTTGTAATATCTATTGACTCATGATGTTTCATGCGATGAGCTAAGTCAATAATACTAGAACCATCTTGTTGGCGATAAACTTCAGTTAAATTAACTCTTGGAAATGCTTTAGACTCAATTAAATCCTTAAATACTTGGCCAGGACCGACAGACGGCAATTGATCTTCATCGCCTACTAAAATAATTTGTGCATCTAGTGGAACGGCACTTAAAAATTGATGGAACAACCAAGAATCAACCATTGACATTTCATCAATTATAATGAGCTTAGCTTTAATTTCATTTTCAAGAATATCTTCTGGTTGAGTATCTTGATTCCATCCTATTAATCGATGAATCGTCATTGCTTCTAATCCAGTTGATTCTTGTATACGTTTTGATGCCCTTCCAGTTGGGGCGGCTAATACGATTGGATAATCATCTTCTTGATAATCGGAATACTTAAGAGATAGACCATGAATTTCAGCATACAATTCTACAATCCCTTTAATAACAGTTGTTTTACCTGTTCCTGGACCTCCAGTTAGTAACATTATTTTCGAATTCATCGCCGTTTCAAGTGCTTCTTGTTGTGATTTAGCATAATTAACATTATTTTGATCTTCTATTTCACCAATATGTATCTGTAAATCTGATTGCTCTATTATTTTAAAGTGATTTTTGTATGTGTTGATACGATACAAATTTTGAACACTTTTAAGTTCTGAATAGTATAAACTTGGAATCGCAACATGACTATTCTCTAAAATAATTTTCTTTTCTTCAAAAAGTGTTTGTAGCACATGTTTTAATTGTTCTTGTTCAATTGTTTCATCTAAATGCTTATCTGAAAGCATATCTTCTGTAATTTCTAATACAGCATTTTCATCTAAATAAGTATGTCCCTGTTTTATACATTCTTCTTCAAGAGTATATAATAACCCAGCTTTTAAACGTTCTGAATCGTTATAAGCAATACCATTATTTCTAGCTAATGTATCAGCTTTTTGAAAACCAATACCTTTTACATCATAAACTAATTGGTATGGATTGTTTTCTAGAATTTTTAAAGTCTCTGATTGATAAAATTGATAAATCGCCATGGATAATTTTGGACCAAAACCTAAGTCATGTAAGCGAATCATTATTTTTTCTGACTCTTGATTTGCACTAATTTGTTCTGCAATCTGTTTTTGTTTCGATTTTGCTAAACTAGGAACGTTTTCGAGAACAGAAGGATCAGTTAAAATATCATTTATTGCATTTTCTCCTAATGTATTTACAATATTCTGAGCAGTCTTTTTACCAATACCTTTAAATAAATCACTAGATAAATAACTTATTATGGCATCTTTAGTTTGAGGCAGTTCTTTTTCAAATGTTTCAGCTTTAAGTTGTTTACCATAACGAGGATGTTGAACAATTTGTCCTTTAAACGTATAGACATCTCCTTCAACAATATTAGGAAAAAACCCTACAACTGTAGGCAGATTATCAAATGATTCATTAGTTTCAATGGAATCTACTTTTAAAACAGTATAAAAGTTATCTTTATTTTGAAATAGAATAGTATCAACTGTTCCTTTAACCATTGAGTAATCAAATAGTGTAGGGTTTGACATATTATTCCTCCTCATTTTTTAGAGATTTAAATGTTTGTTTAGCATGCTGACTTAATAAATGTTTAGGATCAATTTGAATTGCTTTATCAAAATACTGAATTGCTTCATCAGCATCCTCAGTTTCCATATACGTTGCCAGACCTAAATTATATAATGCATCTACGTGATTAGGATTAATAGATAAAACATAGTTTAATTGCTTAATGGCTTCTTGAAACATTTCTAAATGACATAAGGTTAAACCATATTGAAATTGAACTTCTGTGTCCAAAGTTTGATCTAATTCAGCAGCAGTCATAAAAAAGGGTAATGCTTCTCTTTGCGCATCTAGTTGGCTAAAAGACATACCAATCATATAATTAGTATCAATGGGATTCATATTATACTTTAAAGCTCGTTGATAAAGTTTTATTGCTTCTTGAAAACGAGATTGTTCATAATATAGATTAGCTAAATTATAGTAAACAGCACCATTTTTGTCATCTAATGTTATTGCTTTTTGGAAGAATCTTTCTGCTTTCTCAATCTCACCAACATCAGCTAAAATAATACCAGCATTAATATAATTTTCAATAATGTTAGGATTCTCTTCAATGTTATTAAATAATGCTTTAATGGCTTCTTCATAATTACCATTATTCATCCACTGATATATTGTTTCTTGTTCAATCATTTCCATGTCTCCATTTCTAACATAAATTTGCAATTAAAAAGAAACCGCTAATTCTCATTTACAATGAGTTAACGGTTTACTAAAAATTAAACAACATAGCTAAGTTGACCTGTTGTTTTATATACATCGTCTATAGTAGCGCCACCTAAACAAACTTCTCCATTATAGAATACCACTGCTTGGCCTGGTGTAATAGCTCGAACAGGTTCGTCGAAAGTAACTCGAATAGATTGTTCATCTTCTTTTTGAACAAATACTTTAGTGTCTTTTTGACGATATCTAAATTTAGCAGTACATTCAAATCCATTTTCTAAATCAACTGGATTAACAAATGATGCGTCGGAAGCAATTAAATAATCACTATATAATGCATCATGATGGAAGCCTTGCTCGACATATAAAATATTATCTTCAAGATTTTTACCAACAACAAACCATGGATCTCCATCTCCACCAATACCTAGTCCATGACGTTGGCCAATAGTATAATACATTAAACCACTGTGTATGCCCATTTTTTTACCATTGAGTGTTCTCATTTCACCAGATTGTGCCGGTAAATATTGAGAAAGGAATGATTTAAAATTACGTTCCCCAATAAAGCAAATACCTGTAGAATCTTTTTTCTTAGCTGTTGCTAAGTCTTGTTCTTCAGCGATTTTACGAACTTCTTTTTTTTCTATGTCTCCAATTGGAAACATGACTTTAGATAATTGTTCTTGAGATAATTGATTTAAAAAGTATGTTTGATCCTTATTATCATCTACCCCACGTAACATTTCTACGCGACCATCTTCATGTCGACGGATTCGTGCATAATGACCAGTAGCCACATAATCGGCTCCTAATTTTAATGCATGTTCTAAAAATGCTTTAAATTTAATTTCTTTATTACACATGACGTCTGGGTTAGGGGTACGACCTTTTTTATATTCATCTAAGAAATATGTGAATACTTTATCCCAATATTCTTTTTCAAAATTCACAGCATAATATGGTATACCAATTTGATTACATACAGCTATGACATCATTATAATCTTCTGTAGCTGTACATACACCATTTTCATCTGTGTCGTCCCAGTTTTTCATGAAGATACCAATGACATCATATCCTTGTTCCTTTAAAAGATATGCTGTGACTGAACTATCTACACCTCCAGACATACCAACTACAACACGTATATCTTTATTTGACAAGTTCTATTCCTCCTTAAATTTATGATATATTTTATGAATTTCAGCAACAATATATTTTATATCTTGTTCGGTTGTGAGTTCATTAAAACTAAATCTAACTGAATGTTTTGCACGATCTTCATCTTCATACATAGCAGCAAGTACATGTGACGGAGTTGTTGAACCAGCTGTACATGCAGAACCAGACGAAACATAAATATTTGCTAAATCCAATAAAGTTAACATTGTTTCTACATCTATAAATGGAAAATATAAATTAAGTATATGGCCAGTCGTTTCTACCATTGAACCATTGACTTCAAATGGAATTGCACGTTCTTGCAAACTTACTAAAAATAGTTCTTTTAATTGCATTAAATGAATATTATTTTGATCTCGATTTTTAGTAGCTATTTCTAGAGCTTTTGTCATTCCAACTATTTGTGGAACACTTTCCGTTCCAGCACGGCGTTTAGTTTCTTGTTCCCCGCCTAATTGAGAATACTCGATTGGTGTATTGTTTTTTACTAATAAAATACCTACACCTTTAGGTCCACCAAATTTATGAGCAGTAATACTCATGGTATCAATATTAAACTCACTAAATTTAATATCTAAATGGCTAATTGCTTGGACTGCATCCACATGTAATAGAGCATTTGAATTAGAAACAATGTTTTCGATATCGTAAATAGGTTCTACTGTGCCCACTTCATTATTGACAAACATAATAGATACTAAGATAGTATCATCTGTTAAGGCTTCTTCCAATTGATCCAAATCAACTTTACCTGTATCATCTACATCTAAATATGTGACTTCATATCCTTCTTTTTCTAGTTGCTCGAATACGTGTAATACAGAATGATGTTCAATTTTTGTAGTAATAATATGATTACCTAAATGCTCATTAGCATAGACTAAACCTTTAATAGCAGTATTATTTGATTCTGTAGCACCACTAGTAAAAATGACTTCGCTTGGTTTAGCACCTAGTAATTGAGCTACATTTCTTCTAGATTCATCTAAATAACGTCTAGCATCTCTACCTACTGTGTGAATAGAAGATGGATTGCCGTAGTGCGATTGATATATATCCATCATTGCTTCTATAACTTCTGGTTTGACTGGTGTAGTTGCAGCATAATCTGCATATACTTCCATTATTAAGTACACTCCTCACAATATTATCAATGTTCCTATAATAGCACCTCATTCTAAAATTTTCTACCTTCTTGTTTATGAATTAATATATTAACTATTTTTCTTTCAATAATTATTTTAAGTATGAGCAATTTAATAACTGTAATCGTTTTAAGTTGTTAAACTATTAGATAATAAAGATAAAAAGGAGAAATAGTCTATGTCTGATATAAAATTTTCTGCATTAAATTTAGTTCCTATACGAGAAGGTCAAACTGATAAAGATGCAATTAATGATATGGTGGCTTTAGCTCAGAAATTAGATGAATTAGATTATGAGCGTTATTGGATTGCAGAACATCATAATGCACCTAATTTAGTAAGCTCAGCTACATCATTGTTAATACAACATACGCTTGAACATACTCATAATATTAAAGTTGGTTCAGGTGGCATCATGCTTCCAAACCATGCACCTTTAGTTGTTGCTGAGCAATTTGGTACCTTAGAAGCCATTTATCCCAATCGTGTAGATTTAGGATTAGGTAGAGCACCTGGTACTGATATGATGACAGCAAGTGCATTGAGACGAGATCAACATAATGGTGTGTATGCTTTCCCTGAAGAAGTAGAACAATTACAAACTTATTTTGGTCCAGGAAATAAACAAGCTTATGTAAGGGCTTATCCTGCAGTAGATAAAAATGTACCGTTGTATATACTCGGATCATCAACTGACTCTGCACATTTAGCAGCTAGAAAAGGTCTACCCTATGTTTTTGCAGGTCATTTTGCACCACAGCAAATGAAAGAAGCAATTGAAATTTATCACGACTTATTTGAACCATCTGAAGCATTAGATAAACCATATATGATTGTATGTTTAAATGCTATAGTGACAGAAACTGATAAAGAAGCAGAATATTTAGCTAGTTCTTTAGCACAAGTATTCATTAGTATTGCTCGAGGAAGAATGCAACCAGTTCAACCACCAACTGATGATTTAAAAGGTCTTTTAACACCTAGAGAGTATGAAATGGCAAAACAAAGATTTGATGATTCTCTTATTGGTTCTGAAGAAACAGTGAAAGCTAAATTAGAAGCATTTTTAGAGGAATATGGTGATATTGATGAAATAATGGTCGTAAGCTATATTTATGACCAAGATAGACAATTTGAATCATATGAGCGTTTTAAACGAGTCATTCAAAAATTAAATAAATAATATTGATTAAAACCTGTTGAATATAAATAAATTGTCAACAGGTTTTAAATTTTTCATAAAAAAAGAGTGATGATCAAAATCACCACTCACAATTTTAATTATTTATTGTCTTTTTTGTCGTCTTTACTGTCATTATTTCCGCCAGTATATTCATTAATTTTATCTTTTACTTTATTTACTTGTTCGTTATCGCTATTTTTAAATTTCTCTGCTGCATCTTTTGCTTTATCCATGAATCCCATGTTGAAATTCTCCTTTCGAATTTAAGCATTTAATTTTTAATAAATAATTTTTACTTATATTAATCCAATACCACAGCAAAAAAGTTTTAAACATAATAAATTTAAATTTTTAAATGTAAAACATATAACCATCTAAATCGTTATCTGATTCTACAAAATCAGCTAAATATTTTAATGTTGTATTATCTAAAACTTCTCTAACAGCATCTCTCATTCGCAACCATAATTCTTTTTGTGCTGGTGGTTCAGAATCTATACTTTCTACAATAGTAATAGGTCCTTCTAATAAGAGAATAATATCGCCAGCTGAAATTTCTTCAGATGGGACTCTTAATTGATATCCACCCTTAGCGCCACGAATACTTCGAATTAATCCAGCATTTCTTAAAGGACCCACGAGTTGTTCTAAATATAAATCACTTAAATGATTTTCTTCAGCAATTGTTTTTAATGATACACACCCTTGCCCCTCTCTTTTTGCTAGGGAAATCATTAAAGTTAACCCATATCTCCCTTTCGTTGATATTTTCATAGTTTTACCTCACTTAATTCGAATAATATAGTCCCATTCTATCATTTTTTCAGTTAATATAGTAATAGAAAGGTGTGAAAAAATTGAATACAGAACCTTTAGCTTCAAGAATGAGGCCTACAAATATAAATGAAATTATTTCACAACAACATCTAGTTGGTTCAAGAGGCATTATAAGACGTATGGTAGAAACTAAAAAATTATCTTCTATGATTTTTTATGGACCTCCTGGAATTGGAAAAACTAGTATTGCTAAAGCCATTGCTGGCAGTACTGAATATAAATTTAGACAATTAAATGCAGTAACGAATACAAAAAAAGATATGCAAATGATAGTTGAAGAAGCTAAAATGTCAGGACAAGTCATTTTATTATTAGATGAGATTCACCGCTTAGATAAAGCAAAACAGGATTTTTTATTACCACATTTAGAAAATGGTAAAATCATTTTAATTGGTGCTACAACTTCTAACCCTTATCATGCAATTAATCCAGCGATTCGCTCACGTGTACAAATTTTTGAATTATATCCACTTGATGAAAAGGATGTATATCAAGCATTAACTAGAGCATTAAATGATGATCAAAATGGTTTAAAATCGTATCAACCAAAAATTGATGAAGATGCACTAAAATATTTCTCTACTCAAAGTCATGGTGATGTAAGAAGCGCTTTAAATGCTTTGGAATTAGCAGTATTAAGTGCTAAAGTTTCCAATAATCAACGTCATGTTACTTTAGAAGATGCTAAAGATTGTTTACAAAAAGGTGCTTTTATCAGTGATAAAGATGGTGACATGCATTATGATGTCATGAGTGCATTTCAAAAGTCTATTCGTGGAAGTGACGTTAATGCTGCTTTACATTATTTGGCGAGACTAATCGAAGCAGGTGATCTTCCAACAATCGTACGACGTTTACTCGTCATTAGTTATGAAGATATTGGCTTAGCTTCTCCAAGTGCTGGTCAAAGAACACTAGCAGCTATTCAATCAGCTGAACGACTCGGATTGCCTGAAGCACGAATTCCTCTAAGTCAAGCAGTAATTGAATTATCACTATCTCCTAAGTCTAATTCAGCTATAAAAGCAATTGATAGTGCATTAAGTGATATCAGAAAAGGCAAAGTTGGTCAAATACCTAATCACCTACGTGATGGTCACTATCAAGGAGCAAAAGACTTAGGCCGATCTATCGGTTATAAATATCCTCATGATTATGAGAATGGTTATATTAAACAGCAATATTTACCTGACGCTTTAAAAAATAAAATATATTATGAACCAAAAACAACTTCTAAAAGTGAACAACAATTTAAAATAGTGTATGATAATTTAAATCATAAAAACTAATAAAACCTATGGAAAAGATGATAATACTTCATTCATCTCTTCCATAGGTTTTTTGTTAGTTGTTACCTTTATCTTTAATTCTACGTACAGGAATATCTTTTAAAATATCATTTACGACATAACTTGCACAAATTAAACCTACTGTGCTTGGTACAAATGCATTCGATGATGGAGGCATTTGACCTTTTCGATTTATTGCATTTGCATCTCCAACAGTTTTCTTAACATCTTCACGAATAACTATTGGACTCTCATCTGAAAAAACAACAGGAACACCTTTTTTTATTCCAAGTTTTTTCAACTTTTTACGAATAATTTTTGCCATTGGATCCATATATGTTTTTGAAATATCAGCAATTTTGAAACGTGTTGGATCTATTTTATTCGCAGCGCCCATACTTGAAATCAACTTGATTCCTCTATCTAAACATTCTTTCATTAAATGAACTTTGTATATAATCGTGTCACTTGCATCGATAAAATAATCAATATTGTAATTATTAAAAATATCTTCATATGTCTCTTCAGTATAAAACATGTGAAGAGGTGTAACTTTACAATTTGGATTGATGAGTTTAATTCGTTCTTCCATTAATGTTACTTTACTTTGACCTATGGTAGTAGTTAATGCATGAATTTGACGGTTTACATTAGTGATATCTACGTCATCTTTATCAATAAGAATAATGTGACCAATGTTAGTTCTTGCTAAAGCTTCAGCAGCAAATGAACCAACTCCACCTACCCCTAAGACCGCTACTGTCTTGTCTTTTAGTAAATCTAGTCCTTCTTGTCCATAGGCTAATTCATTTCTAGAAAATTGATGTTTCATAATTAACTCCTTTACTTAGCAAATATTAATACTATATTAACAGAAAAAAGCAAAAAAAAATACGTAAGGCCTAAAGCCTTACGTACCGATAGAGTCCGTAGTTGCCGTAGTTATAAAAAGCTTGATCATTCGGCCTGCTATATACAGGTGGGTGCCCTGTTTCTTGTTTTGCAAGTCCTCCAAATGAGGCGTGTGCGCTGCAAGAAAACCTATTGGGCTCCCTGATCAAAAAGTGTTAGGCCCAAATAAAAAGCAAACATACGAACAACACAGATGACTATCTTATAGACATATTTTATCATAAAGAGCTTATTAAATAAATCCTTAAGTATTGTATGAGGATGTTTATTTTAAAATATTTTTAAATATATAAGTTTACATAATATAATTATTGTTATTTAAAATTTAAGTTAGTGTATATAAAAATTGGAACAGAAACTCAATTCCCGTCCCAATTTAGCACTAAATTATTCTATTTTAAAAATGAAGATTAATGACGAATTCTTAATGATAATTCTTCTAATTGTTTATCTGATACTTCACTTGGTGCATCCGTTAATAAGCAAGTTGCAGAAGCAGTTTTAGGGAAAGCGATAGTATCACGTAAATTAGTTCTATTTGTGAGTAACATAACTAGTCTATCTAGACCTAAAGCGATGCCTCCATGTGGTGGTGCGCCGTATTTAAAGGCATCTAATAAGAAACCAAATTGCTCTCTAGCTTGTTCTTTAGTAAATCCTAAAACTTCAAACATTTTTTCTTGTAATTCTCCATCAGATATTCTGATTGATCCACCGCCTAATTCGTATCCATTTAATACAACGTCATAAGCATTTGCTTGAACTTTTTCAGGTTCAGAATCTAGTTTAGCAATATCTTCTTCTTTAGGTGATGTAAACGGATGATGCGCAGCAACATAACGTTTAGCATCTTCATCATATTCTAATAAAGGCCAATCTGTTACCCATAAGAAGTTTAATTTTGATTCATCAATTAATTTTAATTCTTTTGCAATTTTAATTCGAAGTGCACCTAAACTTTGTGCAACAACATTTGGCTTATCTGCAACAAACATTACTAAATCTCCAGGTTTAGCACCTGTTAATTCTTTTAATGTGTTAACATTCTCTTCTTCAAAGAATCTTGCTATCGGACCACTTAAGCCTTCATCTACAACTTTCACCCAAGCTAGACCCTTAGCACCATAGATATTTACAAATTCTGTTAATCCATCCATATCTTTACGTGTATAGTTATCTGCAGCACCTTCAGCAACGATTGCTTTAACTTCTCCGCCGTGTTCTACAGTATCTTTAAACACTTTGAAATCCATTTCTTTTCCTAATTGGGACACATCTTGCAATTCCATACCAAAACGTGTATCTGGTTTATCAGAACCATATCGTTTCATTGCTTCATCATATGTCATACGAGGGAATGGTGTTTGAATATCAATACCTTTTACATCTTTTACAACTTTAGAAAGCATTTCCTCGCCCATTTGAATAATATCTTCTTGATCAACAAAACTCATTTCGATATCTACTTGTGTGAATTCAGGTTGACGATCAGCACGTAAATCCTCATCACGGAAACATTTTACAATTTGATAGTATTTATCAAAACCACTAATCATCAATAATTGTTTAAATAACTGTGGTGATTGTGGTAAAGCGTAAAATTCGCCTTCATGTACACGCGATGGCACTAAATAGTCTCTCGCACCTTCTGGTGTAGATTTTGTTAATACGGGTGTTTCAATATCAAAGAAACCATTATTATCAAGATATTGACGAATTGATCGAGTCGTTTGATGTCTCATTTTAAATGTTTGAGCTAATTCTGGTCGTCTTAAATCTAAATAGCGATATTTAAGACGAATATTTTCATCAACACTTTGATTTTCTTCATTAATTGAAAATGGTGGTGTCGCTGATTTATTAATTATACGAATATTAGATACTTGAACTTCTACTTGACCTGTTTTAATTTTTGGATTAACTGTTTCTGGGTCTCTTTTAGTTACTGAACCTTCAACTTCAACTACATATTCTGATCTTACAGTTTCAGCAATAGATAGAGCTTCTTTTGAAAAATCTGGATTAAATACAATTTGTACAATTCCCTCTCTATCACGTAAATCAACAAAAATAAGGCCACCTAAATCGCGTCGGTTATGAACCCAACCTTTTAGTGTTACTTTCTGACCTAATAATTCTTCAGTTACTAAACCACAATATGTTGTTCTTTTACCCATTATTTATTCTCCTTTTCTTTATTAAAGAAACTAACTACTTCATCTAATTGAATTGTTTTTGTTTCACCTGTAGACATTTCTTTAACATCAATTTTATTATTGTCTAGCTCTTGGTCACCTATTACAATCGTATATTTAGCATTTAAACGATCAGCTTGCTTCATTTGTCCCTTAATTTTTCGATTTAAGTAATCTTTATCAGCTTTCACGCCATGTTTTCTTAAATCATTTAAAAGTTTCACGCTATATTGTTCTGCTTTTTCACCCATCGTTACGACAAATAAATCGAAATCTTCATCCACATTCAATTCTATGTCTTCTTCTTCAAGTGCAAGAAGTAATCGTTCAATACTAAGGGCAAAACCTATTCCTGTTTGCTTAGGACCATCTAACAACTCAAGAAGTCCATTATAACGACCTCCACCACATAGTGTAGTAATAGCACCGTCATAATTTGGATTATCCATCATGAGTTCAAATGCTGTATGAGTATAATAATCAAGTCCACGCACTAAATTAGGATCTTCAACATAATTGATACCTAGTTGATCTAAATGATGTTTAACCGCTTCATAATATGCCTTTGATTCATCATTTAAGTAATCTGTAATTCTTGGAGCATGTTTAACTGCTTCTTTGTCTCTATCAACCTTACAATCTAAGATTCTCATTGGATTTGTATGCAAACGTGATTGACAATCATTACAAAATGTATCAATGACAGGTTCAAAATGCTTAATTAATGCTTCGTTATATTCTTTACGAGATGCTTGATCTCCTATACTATTAATCACTAGCTTTAAATGTTTTAAACCAAATGATTCATATATATGCATTACCATTGCTAATACTTCTGCATCAATACTTGGATTTTCTGCTCCTATTGCTTCTACACCAAATTGATTAAATTGTCGATAACGTCCTTTTTGTTTTCGTTCGTATCTAAACATTGGTCCGTTATAGTAAAGCTTAATAGGTTGATTAGGTTCACCTTGCATTTTATTTTCAATATATGATCGCACGACTGCTGCAGTTCCTTCAGGTCTTAAAGTGATACTTCTATCGCCTTTGTCTTTAAACGTATACATCTCTTTTTGAACGACATCAGTAGAATCTCCTACACCTCTTGCAAATAAGTCAGTACTTTCAAATATTGGTGTACGTATTTCTTTATAATTGTATAATTTCATTAATTCATCTAATTTATTTTCAATATATCGCCATTTTGCAGACTCTTGAGGTAAAATATCTTGCGTTCCTCTAGGAATCTTAATCATACAATCACTCCTTCTAAATTGTTGTTAACTATTAAATTTCTTTAATAAAAAAGTCCCTTATATAGCTTCATGCTATATAAGGGACGATATGCCGTGTTGCCACCCTAATTGAGAATAAAAATATTCTCCACTCATCACGTGTAACGTACGCAAACCGGCTTTATTTTATCAAAGCACCTTTTCTTGTGTTCAAAGATACCAATGTACTAGTATAATCTTTCAGCCTAGGATTACTTCTCTTCACAATCAATATGATTGTTCACTATTTCATTAGTCTTTTCAAGAATACAAACGGTATTATTTATAAAGTTCACTGATTATGATACCGATTTTAGGAAAAGTTTGCAAGTATTATGAAGCAAAATATTGTTTTAATCCATCTACAACCGCTTCTTCTACAACCTGTCTATGTAATTGATTTCTAATCATTTTTTCATCGGTAGGATTACTTATATAGCCCAATTCAAGTAACACAGCTGGTTTATTCGTTTGTCTTAAAACTTGATAATTTTGTTGACGCACACCACGATTAGAAAGTAATGACTTTTTTTGAATATTCGCATTTAATACTTCTGCTAATGTTTCTTGACTATTTTGATACCAATATACAGTAGCGCCATTAGCATTATGACTATCTAATGAATCATTATGAATACTTATAAATACATCACCTGTCGCTTTTCTATTATCTAAGCTTACATAACTATCATCTGTTCTCGTCAATTTAACATGCGCTCCTGCTTTTTCTAATGCACGTTTTAATTCAAGTGCTGTTTTCAAAGTATAGTTTTTTTCGAGAGATTTAAGAGCCGTGGAACTTGAGGCTCCCTGATCACTCCCTCCATGACCAGGATCAAGCACCACAGTTTTATTCTTAAAAGGATTTTCCTGTTTACTGACATCAGCTTTAATATTCAAACTCGTATGCCAACCAGCAACCCATCCTTTTTCATCTCCTTTAGCATTTTGGACTTCAATCCATTTTCCTGACGTCTTTAATTTTTTAAAACTATCTCCTTTTTCAACTTTATATATCACCGGATATCCTGCATTAGGTCCTGTTCTTATTTCAGCATCTTCTGTTATTGTTAGTCTATTACTATCTTGATCATTATGATTCATAAACAAAAATAATAATATTATAAAAAGAATAAATAATAACACTACTACTAACGTCAACATATTTTTTAGATCATGTTTGGTTAACCATGTATCTAATTTATTCATATTACTTTGCCATCCTGACTTTCATATATAATCGTTACGGGACCATCATTAATAATTTCTACTTCCATATCTGTCCCAAATTCACCAGTTTGAACATCAATATCATACTTTTGAAGTTCAGAGTTAAACTTATCGTATAATATTTTGGCATCTTCAGGTCGCATGGATTGTGAGAAACCTGGTCTATTACCTTTTTTAACTTCTGCATAAAGTGTAAATTGAGAAATAGATAAAATCGCACCATTAATTTGTTGAATATTTAAATTTAATTTTCCGTTATCATCTTCAAACAAACGTGCATTAACAATTTTCTTCGCTAATACTTCTATATCAGATTCCGTCGAATTTTTCCCAACACCTACTAATAAACAATAACCTTTTTCAATTTGGTTATGAATAAATTTATTAGTGACAGATGCTCGTTTTACTCTTTGTACAACTATTTTCATATCTTAGCACCTCTTTTAATTCCATACTCTAGAAACTGTATAAATATCACTCAATTGTTTAAGTTTTTCAACTACACGAAATACATCATTTACATTTTTAACCATAACACTAATTGTAATGATTGCATTTTTGTCAATATCAGATCGTGCATTCATTTTAATAATACTTCCTACGGTTGAATTTACGGCTTGAATCACTTCATTGAGTAACCCATTTCGATCATATGCATTGACTTCTAAATCTACTTGATAACGTTGTGTTGAATCTTTTGATTTAACCCATTCGACATTAATTAATCTCTCGTTTTCATTTTTAATATTTGGGCAATCTGATCTATGAACTTTAATACCATGTCCTTTAGTGATATATCCAACAATATCATCACCAGGAATTGGATTACAACATTTAGATAATTTGATTAAAACATTCTCTAATCCTTCGACATAAACCCCACTATCAGTAATGATATCTTCTTTAATTGGTGACGTTTTAATGACTTCTTGTGCTTCATTTAATGCTTTTTGTTTATCTTGTATACGCTGTCTTTCCGTTAATTTATTCACTACTTGTAAAGCAGTAACACCACCAAAACCTACTGCAGCATATAAATCGTCATCATTGGCAAAATGATATTTTTCGTTAACGACTTCAATATTTTTTTCTGTTAGAATCTCATCAACTCGATAACCTTGTTCTTTAATTTCCGCTTCTACCATAAATTTACCTTTTTCTATATTAGAAGAACGATCTTGCTTTTTAAAGAAACTTTTTATCTTACTTTTTGCTCCAGATGATTTAACAATTTTCAACCAATCTCTACTTGGACCATATGAATGTTTACTTGTGCGAATTTCAATAATATCGCCTGTCTTAAGCATATAATCAATAGGCACAATTTTACCATTGACTTTTGCGCCAATCATTTTATTACCCACTTCGCTATGGATGGCATAAGCAAAATCAATAGGGACTGCGCCATAAGGTAATTCAATCACATCACTTGCAGGCGTAAACGCATATACTTTATCACTTTGTAAATCATATTTAAGTGATTCCATAAATTCTTGTGCATCTGAAGATGTATGGTCAGTTTCTGCAAGTTCTTTTAACCAGTTAAGTTTATTTTGGAAATCTTGTGTTTTAGAATTTATTGTTTTACCTTCTTTATATGCCCAATGCGCTGCCACCCCATGCTCAGCAATTTCGTGCATTTCAAATGTTCGAATTTGAATCTCTAAAGGATCACCATTAGGTCCAACAACAGTAGTGTGTAATGATTGATACATATTTTGCTTTGGCATAGCGATATAATCTTTAAAACGACCTGGCATCGGTTTCCATAATGTATGAACCAGGCCTAAAATAGCATAACAATCATTAATTGAATTCACAATCACTCGTATAGCTAATAAATCAAATATTTGATCAAATTGTTTTTTTTGTTTTATCATCTTACGATAAATACTGTAAATATGTTTAGGGCGACCGCTTATTTCACCTTGGATATTCATTTTATTCATTTCAGTTTGAATTTTATCCATAGCATTTTGAATATATGCTTCACGTTCACTACGTTTTTTCTTCATTAAATTAACAATTCTAAAATACTGTACACTATCAATATAACGTAATGCAATATCTTCCAATTCCCATTTAATGGTATTAATACCTAGACGATGTGCTAAAGGTGCATAGATTTCTAATGTTTCTTTTGAAATACGAATTTGTTTTTCTCTAGCCATTGCTTTTAACGTTCTCATATTATGTAAGCGGTCAGCTAATTTAACTAATATGACACGAACATCCTTAGCTATCGCAATAAATAACTTTCTATGATTTTCAGCTTGTTGTTCCTCTTTAGAACGGTATTTAACTTTTTTTAACTTAGTTACACCATCTACAATTCGTGCAATTTCTTCATTAAACATATTCTTTACATCTTCAAATGTATATGGTGTATCCTCTATCACATCATGTAAAAAGCCAGCTACAATTGTTGGTCCATCTAAGCGCATTTCTGTTAATATACCTGCTACTTGAATTGGATGCATGATATAAGGTAGCCCATTTTTTCGAAACTGTCCTTGATGTGCTTCATAAGCAATATGATAACTTTTTAAAACATATTGATAATCATCTGCTGATAAATAGGATTTAGCTTTATTTAGTACTTCATCAGCACTATATGGATACTCGTTATTCAATATATGACACCCCGACTTTTTAATATTTCAAATACTCTACCGATAACCGAATCATTGAAAATCAAGAAATTTCTTTTCATTACTTAATTAATCCGAGTACCACTCCTATTAATTAAAGATGCGTGAGTATTAATGTAATTTTAACAAAAGTATTAAAATCTCTAAAAGATTAACTTTGGTTTAAATAATAGTTATATAATACTACAAGTTTTTAAATAAATAAATGTGATTAGATTAATGATGATGCAACGATAATAAAAAAAGCGAGATAGTATTCAATCTGAATTCCTACACTCGCTTTAATATATATTAATCTAGTTACTAAATTAATGACTATTCATCGTAAGAAATTAAACTCATGACATCATAGTCTTTAATTTTTTCCATACCATTTAAATATTTTAATTCAATAATAAAAGCTATTCCAACAACAATACCACCTAATTCTTCTACTAATTTAATAGCCGCTTCGATTGTTCCACCTGTCGCTAATAAATCATCAGTGATTAAAACACGTTGTCCTGGTTTAATTGCATCTTTATGCATTGTTAAAACATTTGTCCCATATTCCAAGTCGTATTCATAGCGAATAACTTCACGTGGTAATTTTCCTTCTTTTCTTACAGGTGCAAATCCAATTCCCATTGAGTACGCAACTGGACAGCCAATAATAAATCCTCTTGCTTCAGGGCCTACAACAATATCAACGTTACGATCTTTTGCATACTTTACAATTTGATCAGTTGCATAACCGTATGCTTCACCATTATCCATAATAGTTGTAATATCTTTGAAACTAACACCTGGTTTAGGCCAGCCTTGTACTTCAGATACGTATTGCTTTAAATCCATTTAAAAATTTCCTCCTATGCGTTACGCTTTTTGAGCTTTAATCCAATTCTTAAGATGTGAAAAGTCATCATAAAGCATTAATTTTTCAACTTCAATTCTTGACTGTCTCGATTTATAAACTTGACTCGACTCAATAGATTGTTTACTTGGATTATCATTTATTTTAATTATACCATTTTCTTCGTAAATAAAACTTAGGTCAAGAAATACTTTTAAAATAAACTTTAAAGTATTTGGCTTAATATTTAAGTATTGACATAATTGTAACCCTTCTTTTTCTAAGTTCATTTCTTTCTTAGTAAATAGTGCCCTATAACTTTGTTTAAATAGATGACTACTCGGTAACCCCTCGAAATAAATTGAATGTTGATGGTGTAATACTAAATAGAGTTGTGAGTATTCTAAATGTTTTAGAGATTGTGTAACACTATCTAAATCAGTTGGTAAATCACGAAATACAATCGTATTATATGATGAATCAATTGTTTCACCGTAGTGGAAATAATTCTCCCCTAGCTTCTCTTTTTTAGAATGAATGACAAAAGCAACATTTTTAGATGACGTATCAATGTTAAGTTGTTTACGTTTACTTCTATAATCTAATATTTGCTCATTTTGAGTCGCTAAATCTTGTATCATCATTTGAGGTGTCTGATTGTTATTCCACTTATTTATTTGTAAATGTCCTATGATATTGACAGGTTGGCCTAATTCTATTTGTGTCATTAAATCACCATTTTTCCAAAATAAATGTTGTAATTTAGCTTGACCAGTTACTAATTTTAAATGATTTTTATCTTTTCCAATCGCTTTAACGTCATTAACTTCTGTATCATCCAATTCAAATAAAGGTTTTTCAAAATCAGTACCAAACGGTTTCAGTATTTTAATATCATGAATATTTGATACAGTAATGTCATCTTCTGAAAGTTTAGTCGTAATATGTTTTGTTGGTTCTAAAGAAGTATGTTTAGAAAGCTGAACCATCCATTCATTTAATCCTTTTGATAATGCATCAATATTATTAATCTCCATCGTCATTCCAGCTGCCATATGATGACCACCAAATTTAGATATCAAGTCTTGATGTGCACTTAAAATTTCGAACATAGACACTTGTTCAATACTTCTAGCTGAACCTTTTGCATGATGTTGTTCTAAATCTATATTTAAAATAAGAGTGGGTAAAGCATAAGTTTCTACAATTTTTGAAGCCACAATACCTAATACTCCCTCATGCCATCCTTCTTTAGCTAAAAGTAAAAATTTGTCGCCATTTTCAACTTTTTCATTAGCCATCAATAGTGCTTCTTCTGTTATTTGAGCGACAATATCTTTACGTTCAATGTTAAAAGCTTCTACTTGTTCAGCTAAAAAATTCGCCTCTTCAGAATCTTCTGCCATCAGTAATTCCGCTGCTAATGACGCATCTTCTAATCTACCTACCGCATTTAAACGAGGTCCAATAATGAAACCAATTGTTTCTTCATCTATTTCATCATTAAATCCTGCTTGATTTAATAATGATTGAATTTGAAATGGACAGGATTGATTTAAATATTTAAGACCTTCTTGAACAATCGTTCTGTTTTCATCAGTCAGTGACACTAAATCTGCAATCGTCCCAATAGTTGCAAGCGCTATGAAATATTCTGGAGGATGATCTATTAAACATTGCGATAATTTGTATGCGACACCAGCTCCACATAAATATTTAAATGGATATTCAAATTCTGGATGCATAGGATGAATAATGGCATATGCTTTTGGTAATGTACGGCCTATTTCATGATGGTCTGTAACAATTACATCGACTCCCAATGCTTGTACCATTTCAATTTCTTCATGACCTTGTATTCCATTATCAACTGTAATAATAAGTGATACGCCTTCATCGTAAGCATTTTGAAAGGCATATTTATTCGGACCATAACCTTCGCTAAATCGATTAGGAATATACCAACCGACTTCAGCGCCCAATTTTTGCAGTGTTTGAACTAATATCGTTGTAGATGTTACGCCATCAGCATCATAGTCTCCATATACTAATATTCTTTCATGTTTATCAATCGCTAAATTAATTCGATCAACAGCTTTTCGCATATCACTCATTAGCCATGAATCATGCTTTTTATTTGTACCATTAATTAATGTATTTATCTCATCATACTGTGTAATCGATTTACTTTCTAAAATCTTTCTTACAATAGGAGATAAATTAAATTCCTTAATAATCTCAGACGATATATCTTGTTTAGGTGCTTCATAAAGCCATTTATATTTAGATTGAATCATAAAGTTATCCTTCCTTTTTCCACAAGCAATTATACCTAAAAAAAGAATAAATAAAAAGAGGAAGAAACACTGAATTCAATTAGAATTCTTTTGTTTCTTCCACTAATTTTATATCATGTATTTAATTATACTAAGATTTTTTCATCATTTGATTTTTTCTCTTTATAAACTACAAGCTTACCGTTCACAGATTTTTTCAACTGATGTTTCTTCATGATGCCCCATAGTGGAACTGCAATAAAGATAGAAGAGAATACACCAGATAATAATCCAATAAGTAATGCTAATGAGAAGTTAAACAGACTTGATGCACCAAAGATCAGTATGGCGATAACTACTACAACGACTGTAAGAACTGTATTAACAGAACGAGTCATCGTTTGTCTAATAGATCGGTTAACAATATCATCGATTTGATGAGGTTCTGTTATGACTTTAATTTTATGAAGATTTTCTCTTACACGGTCGAAAGTAACAATTGTATCATTTATTGAGTAACCTACAATCGTTAAGATTGCAGCGATAAATGTAATATCTACTTCAAGTCTTAATAAACTGAATAAAGCAATGATAATAAATACGTCATGAAGTAATGCTAAGACAGCAGAAAGCCCCATTCTCCATTCGAATCTTAATGAAACATAGATAATAATACCAATAGCTGCATAAATTAATGCTTTCATTGCATTTTTAGCTAACTCTTGACCAATCATTGGAGAGACTGTGTTCACTGTCGGTTTATGACCATATTGATCATTAATGACTTTATTAAGTTTCAAAGTTTCATCTTTAGATAAATCATTTTTAAATTGAACTGTTGCTTGTTTATTGTCATTACCATTAATTTGAATTTGATCAGGTGTCAAACCAACATCTTTAATCGTACGTTCAACTTTCGTTTGAGATAACTTCGTATCAGAATCAAGATCTACTCTTGTACCAGATGAGAAATCAATACCTAAGTTAAGTTTAAATATACTTAGAATAATTATACCAATTACTAAAATTAAAATACTTACTCCAATTAATGGTTTTGCTAATTTAACAAAATTCCATTTTTCAAAAGCTGTTTTTAAGTCATGAACATCTACACCTTCATTGATATCATGGCGATTATTTTTATTTACACCAAACATCCAATATTTCTTCTTAAAGTAATTAGAAGAAACTAAAAGTGATAATAGTCCTCTTGATAAAAAGACAGCTGTGATGAATATCATTAAAATACCTAATAATAACATCGTAGCAAATCCTTTAACTGAACTTTGACCAAAGAAGAATAACACTGCTGCTGCTATAACAGTTGTTAAGTTTGAATCAAAAATCGTTAAGAAAGAACTTTTATTTGCTTTAGAATAAGCCTGTTTAAGCGTTCGTCCTACTCTAAGTTCATCTTTAATCCGTTCATACATGATGATATTTGCATCTACAGCCATACCTACACCTAATACTAAGGCAGCTAAACCTGGTAATGTAAGTACACCTGAAATAAAGTTAAATGCTACTAATGTTAAATAAACATATACTGTTAAAGCAATCACTGCCACAATACCTGGTAATCTGTAAAAACCTACCATAAATAAATAGATAATTGCAACACCAATCATTGATGCAAAGATTGTTTTATCTAATGCATCTTGACCAAATTGTGCACCTACAGAATTAGAATAAACTTCTTTTAAATCAACTGGTAATGAACCTGCATTTAACAATTCTGCAATTTGCTTAGCACGTTCTACGCCTTGTTGACCCTGGAAGCCACCTGAAATTTCTACACTGTCTGAATTAATAGGTTGATCCACCGAAGCGGCTGAAACGTATTTCCGTTTATCTTCAGGTTTATCCAACTCTTTATGATAGCTATCACCTTTTTTATAATCTAACCACACTACCATCATGTTTTCTTGTTTTTTAGAAATTTCTTCTGTAACTTTTTTAAATTTCGCGCGGTCTTTTAATTTAAAAGTGACTGCAGGTTCGTTTGTACCTTGTTTAAATTCTTGTTTTGCAGAACCTTGTACAATATCTTTACCTGTTAATTTAACATGATCATTAGCATCACGTATAGTCAGATTTGCTTGTGAAGACAAAATTTTCCGAGCTTCATCAGGATTTTTTACCCCTGCGAGCTGTACCCTAATTCTATCAGGGTCTTCAACTTGAATATGAGGCTCAGATACGCCTAATACATTAACACGATTTTCTAAAGTTTGAGCAGTAGATTGTAAAGCCTTATCATCGATTTTACCATCACCGCCAAGTGGTTTAACTTGATATAATACTTCAAAACCACCTTGTAAATCCAAACCTAGATTTACATTCTTAACTACATTCTTATATGTAAAGCCCATACCTACAAATAGTAGCGCTACAATGAGTATGAATGCAATTATTCTACTTGTTTTTTTCACATGAACACCTCATTATTTAATTATGTAATTAGAATAATCTTTTAATAAACCATGTGCAAGTGAATTAAAGATTACATCTATGTGACAAGACTTATCTATCTTAACATAACCTTTTTATTAGTGTAATCACGATAGCTAGTTAATAAAAAAACATTCCACGACAATTTGTTGTCTGGAATGTCTTGTTATTATAATTTATGATGGGTCAACTTGTTTAATCGCAGGTTTTTCAAATGTCATTTCAGTACCATGACCATTTACTGTGATTACAACTGCTGTTTCATCCACAGCTTTAACAGTTCCTTTGATTCCACCAATAGTTGTAATTTTTTGACCTGCTTCGATACGACTAATCATTTCACGATGTTCTTTCGCACGTTTTTGTTGCGGTCTAATTAAAAAGAAATAAAATACTATAATTAAAATTATAGGCAAGATTAATGCTGAAACATTCATTATATTGTTCTCCTTATTAAAAGTTTTTAGGGTTCTCTACATTTAGCCCATATTGTTCGAAAAATTCTTCTTTAAAATCTAATAAACGATCTTCTCGAATGGCCTGTCTAATATCTTCCATTAATTTTAGCAGAAAATGTAAATTATGAATAGTAGTAAGACGGATACCAAACGTTTCCTCTGCTTTAATTAGATGTCTAATATATGCACGTGTATAATTCTTACAAGTATAGCAATCACAATTCGCATCTATAGGACTAAAATCATCTGCATATTTAGCATTTTTTATAACCAATCGTCCTTGAGATGTCATGCATGTTCCATTTCTAGCTATGCGTGTTGGCAACACACAATCAAACATATCCATACCGCGAATGCTACATTCTATTAATGCATCAGGTGATCCTACTCCCATTAAGTATCTTGGTTTGTCTTCTGGCATAAATTGAACCGTATGTTCAACCATATCGTACATCACTGGTTTTGGTTCACCTACAGATAAACCACCAATAGCATATCCAGGAAAATCCAATGATACAAGTTCTTTAGCACTTTGTTCTCTTAAGTCTTTGTACTCTCCACCTTGTATAATACCAAATAATGCTTGGTCCTCTGGACGTTGATGTGCTTCAAGACATCGTTTAGCCCATCTTGTTGTACGTTCAATTGAATCTTTTACGTATTTATATTCGGCAGGCATAGGCGGACACTCATCAAATGCCATCATAATATCTGAACCTAAGTCATTTTGAATTTGCATTGATTTTTCTGGACTTAAAAACAACTTAGAGCCATTTGTATGATGTCTAAATTCGACACCCTCTTCTGATATTTTTCTAAGATTACTCAAACTAAACACTTGGAAACCACCAGAATCTGTAAGAATAGGGCCATCCCAATTCATGAACTTATGTAAGCCCCCAGCTTGTTTGATAATATCATTTCCAGGTTGTAACCACAAATGATACGTATTTCCTAATATAATTCTAGCTTCAATTTGTCTTAACTCTTCTGGACTCATTGTTTTAACTGTTGCTTTCGTACCTACTGGCATAAATATGGGTGTTTCAAATGAGCCATGGGGTGTATGAACAATCCCTAAACGGGCACCTGATTGCTTACATGTTTTAATGTGCTCATAAGTTACTGCTGGCATAATCTGTACCTCTCATTCATTAAATTATTAACATTGCATCTCCAAAACTAAAGAATCTATATTTAAGTTTTACCGCTTCTTTATAAGCATTCAAAATGTATTCACGACTACTAAAAGCAGAGACTAACATCACTAATGTTGATTTGGGTAAATGAAAATTAGTAATTAACCCATCAATTGCTTTATATTCAAACCCTGGATAAATAAATATATCTGTCCAACCACTTGTAGCGACAAATTGTTCATGATCACGACGAATTGTTTCTAACGTTCTAGTAGACGTCGTACCTACAGAAATAATTCTATGCCCATTTTCTTTAGTTTTATTCAGCATATCTGCCGTTTCTTTAGTCATTTGATAGTACTCACTATGCATTTCATGATCATCAATATCCTCCACACTTACTGGTCTAAAGGTACCTAGGCCAACATGTAGTGTAATAAATGCAATATTGACACCTTTGTCTTTTATTTTCTGTAAAAGCTCATCTGTAAAATGTAACCCTGCAGTAGGCGCTGCAGCGGAACCATTTTCTTTAGCATACACAGTTTGATATCTATCCGGATCATCTAAACGTTCTTTAATATAAGGTGGTAAAGGCATTTCACCTAACTCATCTAAGCGTTCTTCTAAAATACCTTCATAATGTAAACGCATAATGCGCCCACCTTGTTCTAATTCTTTTATACATTCAGCAATGATTTTGCCGTTACCAAATGATAAAGTATTACCTACTTTAATACGTTTTGCTGGTTTTAATAATACTTCCCAGTCATTGTCCTCTATTCTAGTAAGCATTAACATTTCTACCTTTGCACCTGTTTCTTCTTTTAAACCGAATAAACGTGCTGGCATAACACGTGTATCATTTAATACTAATGTATCTCCAGGTTCAAAATAATCCATAATATCTGTAAAGTGTTTATGTGCAATATTTCCGGTCTTTCTACCTAGCACAAGTAATCTACTTTGATCTCTATTTTTTAAAGGTGTCTGAGCAATCAATGATTCAGGTAAATGATAATCAAACTCCTCAACGTTCATATTATTCCCTCATTCTTTAATTTTTTTGAAATGTTCATAGGCAAATGGTGTCGCTTTTCTACCTCTTGGTGTTCGTTCTATAAATCCTTTTTGTATTAAAAAGGGTTCATAGACATCTTCGATTGTAATACGTTCTTCTCCAATTGACACTGCTATCGTATCCAGTCCCACAGGACCTCCATTATATTGATTAATAATACAATTCATCATTTTATGATCAATGTAATCTAAGCCTTCATCATCCACTTGTAATAAGTTTAGAGCTTGCTTTGTTGTTTCGATATAAATTTGTTCATCTTCATTTACTTGTTGAAAATCTCTTACTCTTTTTAGTAGTCGATTTGCAACACGAGGTGTTCCTCTTGAACGCTTAGCAAGCTCAACTGCACTTTCATCATCAATTTTTGTACCTAATACTTCAGCAGTTCGAATAATGATTTCTTTTAAATCTGATTCCGAATAGTACTCTAATCTTAAATGAACACCAAATCGATCTCTTAAAGGGCCTGTTAGACTTCCAGCACGTGTTGTCGCGCCTACTAGAGTAAAAGGTGGTAAATCAATACGTATACTACGTGCTTCATCACCTTTACCGATAATAATATCTAAGAAAAAATCTTCCATAGCAGAGTATAAAACTTCTTCTACTACACTACTTAAGCGATGGATTTCATCAATAAATAAAACATCTCCAGGCTGTAAACCTGATAAAATTGCCGCTAAATCTCCGGGTCGCTCTAATGATGGACCAGATACAGTTCTTATATTGACTTCCATTTCATTAGCAATAATATTTGAAAGTGTTGTTTTACCTAATCCTGGAGGACCAAAAAGTAATACATGATCTAATGGCTCATCCCTTAGTTTAGCCGCTTTTATAAAAACTTCTAAATTATTCTTTATTGATGATTGCCCAATATATTGTTTTAATTTAGTTGGTCTGAGTGAGAATTCAAAAGAAGATTCTTCATTGTGTAATGATTGATCTACCATTCTATCATCCATATTTATCCCCCCAGTTATCGTTCATAATATTAAGATATAAGCGTTTTTAAACCAATCTTAACTGCTTCATCAACAGAGTGGATGGATGTTTTATTAAGCACTTTCCCAACTTTAGAAAGCTCTCTCTTAGAGTATCCTAAAGCTGCAAGCGCTAATAACGCTTCCTTAATTATATTGTCATTTTCTTCAACTTGTCCCTCAACCTGTAATAAGGTCTCACTAGTCTCTTCTGTAATCTTAACTTTACCTTTTAAATCTAATACAATTTGTCGTGCAGTCTTTTTACCTATACCAGGAAATTTAGTTAGATAAGTATCATTTTCATTTTCAATTGCACGTTTAACTTCGTTAGGTGTACTTGTTGCTAGAATAGCTAAAGCTGATTTAGGGCCTATACCTGTAACTTTTATTAAGCTTAAGAACATCTCTTTTTCTTCTTCGCTAATAAAACCATATAATAATTGTGCGTCTTCTCTTACAATCAGTGAAGTAAAGACTTTACATTCTTGATTTAAATATTTTTGAAATCGATATGAATTTGGAGTTTGAATTTCATAACCGATACCATTAGACGTTTCTACAACAATATGTGTTGGAAACAATTGAGATAAATGTCCTTTTATATAAGCGTACATAGATACCTTCCTTACATACTCATACTAATTAATTCAACTTTATAAACATGTTGAATATTTCTCAAAGTGCCCATGACCTTTTCTATTGATAATGATTGATCTTTTGCACTCAAAGAGAGTGTAATCGTTGCTTTTTCTTCCATTGGAACACTTTGATGAATAGTTAAAACGGATAACGCTAATTTTGAAATAGTTTGTAATACTTGAGCAAGCATTCCTACTATATCATTAACATAGAGAATTAAGGTGAATTCACGGTGTTCAAAAATCTTTTCATCTACAGGAAAAATAGTATCTCTATATTTATAAAAAGCACTTCTTGATAGATTAAACTGCTTAACTGCTTCATAAATGGACAGTGTGGCATCATTTTTTAAAGCGTCTTTAATTTTAAGCGTTTTAACCACTGATTCTGGTAAAACGTCTTCACGTATTAAATAAAACTTTTTATAATCTTTGCTGTCCACTAAAAAGCCCTCCTATTCGACGAATTCAAATTCTCCCCCAAGTATTCTAACAATATCATCATTACTACATCCACGTTCTCTTAATGCATCATCAATACCCATAGAGCGCATTTGACGTGCAAAACGTCTTACTGCTGGATCACTATTAAAGTCTGTCATTTTAAACATGCGTTCGATTGCATTACCGCTTACTACATAGGCACCATCATCATCTCTTGTAATCGTAAATTTATCTTGAGATGGTGTATGTTTATATAATACGCGATTAACACCTGCATCTTCGTCTTCTTCTACACTAAAATCAATATCTTTTACTTCTTCTAATTTATCAGCAATTGTATATAGTAATTGATCAATATTATCTCTTGTAATTGTAGAAACTGGAACAATAGTTACATCTTCATCAATTTCTTTTTTAAATAATTCTAGGTTATCGTTTGATTCCGGTATATCCATTTTATTTGCCACTATAATTTGAGGTCTATCTTCTAATCTTTGTTTATAATTTATCAGTTCATTATTGATGATTTGATAATCTTCAAGTGGATTTCTTCCTTCAGAACCACTCATATCTATCATATGAACAATAACTTTTGTTCTTTCAACATGACGTAAAAATTGATGACCTAAACCGACTCCTTCTGAAGCTCCTTCAATTAAACCTGGTAAATCCGCCATCACAAAACTTCTATGATCAGGTGTTGAAACCACACCTAAATTTGGTTTAATTGTTGTAAAATGATAAGCTCCAATTTTAGGTTTTGCCTTAGATACAATAGATAACAATGTTGATTTCCCTACACTTGGGAATCCAACGAGTCCCACATCAGCAAGTAGCTTTAATTCTAAGGTAACATCTAGTTCTTCTCCAGGTTCTCCATTTTCACTAAAGTCTGGAGCTGGATTGCGAGGGGTTGCAAAACGTGAATTTCCACGACCTCCACGACCTCCACGAGCAATAACTGCACGTTGACCTTCTTCAACTAAATCTGCTAAAACTTCTTCAGTTTCTACACTTTTAATAATGGTACCAGGAGGCACTTTTAAAACTAAGTCTTCCGCATTTTTACCATGCATATTACTACTTTGACCATTTTCACCTTTTTTAGCCTTAAAATGACGTTGAAATCTAAAGTCTAAAAGTGTTCTTAAACCTTCATCAACTTCAAAAATGACTGAAGCACCTTTACCTCCATCGCCACCAGCAGGGCCACCAAATGGTACATATTTTTCCCTACGATAAGCAGTAATACCATTACCTCCATCGCCTGCTTTTAGAGATATTTTTACTTGATCGACAAACATATATCTCACCTCTTTTTATATATTTTATTAATTCATCGCTAATATTATATCATTAACTCTAAAACGTTAGATTCTATTATAATCATTTTTAAACAAAAATAAAACACCAGAAGTCTTCACTTCTGGTGTTAATTAGACAAAAATTATTCAGCTACTGCATATACAGAAACTTGTTTTTTGTCGCGACCTTTACGTTCGAAACGAACAACGCCGTCGATTTTAGCGAATAATGTATCATCGCCACCACGACCTACATTTTCACCAGCATAAATTTTAGTACCGCGTTGACGATATAAAATTGAGCCACCTGTTACGAATTGACCGTCTGCACGTTTAGCACCTAAACGTTTTGATTCTGAGTCACGACCGTTTTTTGTAGAACTTACCCCTTTTTTAGATGCGAAGAATTGTAAGTTTAATTTTAACATCGGGATACACCTCACTTATAATTTAATCTTATATTTTCATTATATTCATCTTCAATCGTTTGTAAAGACACAAGCATTGCTTGAAGAATTAATTGTGCTTGCTCATTGTTAGTGTCTACTGATCTAATGTGAAAATGACCACCGTCATCATCATAATCAATATCCGGATTTTCAGAAGTTAAACTTAAAATAGCATTCACACTTCCAAAAAGAACAGCTGAAGCCCCTGCACAAACAATATCATAGCCATAATCACCATGATTAGCATGGCCATCCATGATGACGTCTGTTACTTTACCTTCATCATTAATTGAAATATCAACAGTAATCATAATTAAGCGTTGATTTTATCAATTGTTAATTTAGTATAAGGCTGACGATGACCTTTTTTACGTTTTGAATCTTTACGACGTTTGTAAGTGAAAACAGTAATTTTTTTACCGCGACCTTGTTTGTTCACAGTAGCAGTTACTGTAGCTCCTTCAACAGTTGGAGCACCAACTTTAACTGAATCTCCACCTACAAATAATACTTTATCAAATGTGAATGAATCACCTTCATTAACATCTAATTTTTCAACGAAGATCTCTTGACCTTCTTCTACTTTAATTTGTTTACCGCCTGTTTCGATAATAGCAAACATACCTTGCACCTCCTATAATTATAAGTCACGCCATATACAGGTGATAAAATATAACATTTTAACGCTTAAACCTGTATTTGAGCGGTTGTATGTAGCTATAAAACTACTCAACTATTGCATCTTACCATTACTTATATTCAATGTCAATCTATTATATTGGCTTTTTAAAGAATTTAAAGAATATAGGCATCAAAATAATTAATAAAATAATATTTAATATAAGTGTTGGGATAATACGTAGTAATATAAAGTTTAGTAAATCAAATTCTACATAGCTAATAACAGAATATATAATTGCTACAAATATTTCAAGAATCATTACACCAATGATACTGAACCAATATACCATAATATAGTCTCGGTAAAAAATCTTCAAGAACTTATTAAATATTGTTATTAAGAATATATAACCAAACAAATATAAACCATATACACTGCCAAAGTAGATATCAGTTATCATACCTAAAAAAATGCTTAGTAATAATGTGACCATAAATGGTCTATAAATTGATAAAAGTAATAAATACATTAGAGTTAAATGAGGAACTAAGATAAATGTTAGGTTGCCTATATGAAAAGGAATAACCAAACCAATAAGTGTATCAAGATAAAAAACGATGATACCGATCATTATATAAACGAACGCTTTCATTATCGAGTCTCTCTTTCATTGAAATCCGTGTTATTACTTTTTTTCGCTATGTATACATGTTGAATATCTGATAAATTTGCTCCAGTTTTCACCCTCACTTCTTTTGCTAAACCATATTCATCATTTTCTACCTTCGTCACTTCTCCTATGTATAAATCACTTGGCAATTGATCGGCTAATCCACTTGTTACTACTTTGTCACCTTTTGAAATTTTATCCTTATTATTGATATTACTAATAATTAATTCCTGAGTTTTATTATCATAGTGATCAATTAATCCAAAAACATTTTTAGAATGATGTTGAATATTGACTGATAGTTTTCCAGCTCTTGTATTCGTTGAAAGTAAATCAACTTGAGAAGAAAATTGATTCACTCTAGTTACTCTTCCAATTAAACCATCACTAGTAAACACTGCCATATTATTGCTTACACCAGCTTTTTTACCTTTATCAATAATCACAGTATTCATCCATTGATCTGGATTACGTGCTATGATGGCACCTGAAATTGCATCGTATTTTGAAGCATCAGTCATATCAAGTTCTTTTTTTAAGTTTTTATTTTCCGCTTCTAATGCTTCGTTTTTTGCTTTTAATTGATTAACTTCATTATGATTTGATTTGTTAGATTGAAAGAAGTTACCTATAGCTCCAGTCACAAAATTGACAGGGTAACTAATTACTCTCTGACCAAATGACACTGAGTCCCCCACATATTGCTCAGGAGGTGATTGAGTTTGTGAACGAATGGACAAACCAATCAATGCAATAAAAATAATTATTGCACAAAAAACAACAATTAACTTGTTATTTTTAAAAAAATTTAACACTCATAACACCTCTACTATTTATTTTAAATTATTATATTCTATTTTATATTACTCTAGGATTGAAATAAAGAATAATATTAAATATTATCTTCAAAGAAAAAAAGGAACAAGTTAGAATCTTCATTGAATTCTAGTACTTGCTCCTATCAAATGTCATCTTATTTAATTTTACGATTCTTTATTCGGCTTATCTTTTTTATCTTCTTCATAGAGCGTTTCGTCTTTTCTCCATTTAGAAAATAAATTTTGTGCTTTTGCTTGTTCATTTGCCTGTTTTTCTTTAGATTGTTCAGACATACATTACACCAACCTTCAAAAGATTATTGTATCTATTTTAGACATTAACGCATTTATTTATTTTTTTCAAATTATATTTTTTAATACTCATTCTGAGGTTTTAAAGTGATTGATTGTCCTAGGCGATTTAATTCCTGTTCCATTTCAATTTCCGTACTAAAGACTTTAATCGTATCACTTCCGAATTTATAGATGATAAATTCATTATCTCTTTGCCCTACAATGTAATTATCATTATATCCCATTCTAACTATACCTGAAACTTCCATAAATTCTTTTTTATCTATAAATTTAAACACATTTTTTGTTTGACTAGCAGGAATATTCTGAAGTAAATGATTTTCTTCTATAGTATAACTTTTTCCATTAGTAGGCACTGGTGTTGATGTTTGATTACTTGGCAAGAGCTCGAATTGGTTATTGGGAGGTTGATTCATAGGATTCCAGTCCTGTTCTCTTAAAAACGGGGCATATTTTAATGCAAAATAAACAATACTAAGGATTGCAATAACTGCTACTATATTTTTAAAAATACTAAAAACCATTCGCAATAAAATCCCTCCAATTTTAAATCTAAATTATTATAAATATAAAATAGATTTTATCCATCGGTCTAAAGAAGTAAATTAAGTAAATTCTTAAGACTGATTAACATTTTCTTAAAATATATTATAATAATTAATATCACTCGTAAAATAAATTTAGAGGAGTGTGAGAAATGAACATTCTTACAATTATTTTACTTATCTTGCTTGCAGTTATACTTTTTAAAGTAGGATTTGCACTTTTAAGATTTTTAATCTCTGCTGCTTTTATTATTCTCGGACTGTATTTAGCCTATCAAGGTGTTCTTTGGATTTTAGAAAATTTTAATGTGCTTTCAGCTTATATAAGATAATGAAAAAGCTAGTTACTTTTCAATGTAATTAATACAATCTACCCTTTATTAATTCGTTTATGATTGTATTGTATGAAAAGTTAACTAGCTTTATTTACGATTGCTTTGAGACAAGTATTCATAAATTTTATATATTGTTGCTAATAGTAACCCAAATATCGTTCCAGTTACTATATCACTAATGAGTAAAATATATAATTGAGTATGCGTATGGTTGACGAATACTCCAATAAAAGAAAAAATTGTAATACCAACAATCGATAATAACACGGTATTAAGCGTTTCTTTTAAACGAATTGTTTTTTGTTTAATATTCAATCTCATTATGTAAATAATAGGTATTAACACCCCTATGATTAAAATTAAAGTCATCATACACCTCTAAATATATAATTAAGGCTTATTATACTAAAATTTTAACAATGAGACTATAAATAATTTTTAATCTTTTATACGAAATACCCCTCCTCTACTAAACTAGTAAATTTTTGATCACCGATAATAATGTGGTCAAGTAATTCAATGCCAAGAATTTGTCCACATTCTTTAAGTCTAATGGTAGTAGCAATATCTTCTTTTGAAGGCGTCACATCTCCAGATGGATGATTATGAATCACAATTACTGCATTACATGAAGCTCTAATGGCAGCATTAAAGACTTCTCTTGGGTGTATCACTGAAGAGTTTAATGTTCCTATAAATATAGTTTCTTCTTTTATCACTATATTTTTAGTATTTAAAAATAAAGCAACTAAATGCTCTTGAGTTAAATCTTTCATTTTAGACATCATCATATCTGCGACATCTTTAGGAGATTTAATCTTTACTTTTTCAATTGAATTACGTTTATTTATTCTTTCTCCCAATTCGAAAGCGGCTTTTAGTGTCACTGCTTTATGCAATCCTATACCTTTTATTTTTAACAAATCATGTATTGAAAGTAATTTTAATTCTTTTAAATTATTTACTTTATTAATCATTTCATTTGCAATATCAATACTTGAAACCCCTTGTCGTCCAGTGTTAATTAAAATTGCTAATAATTCACTGTTAGACAAACTTTTTTCACCATATTGAATGAGTCTCTCTTTAGGAAGCTCACTTTTGGCCATATCTTTAATTTTCAAAAACATCACCTTTTCTTTATTAGTTACATAATATTGTTGGAAAAATTAATTAATAAAATATATGAGATTGAAATAAAAGGAATAAGTGGGATTTTACGTATCTTAAAACGAAACAAGATGATATAAAACATAAGACCAATTGCACAAGTTAATAATATTAGATGAAGTATAAATTCATAAGTATAAAATATAGAAAGTATACTAAGTAATAAAATATCACCGTACCCTATACTTTTAGAATTTAACAGAAAAAATGTATGTAATAGAAAGAAAATAAATATAAATGAAATCAAATGTAATGAAGAAATATAGATACCGACAAAGAAAAAAACGAGGATTAAGTTACTGTTGATTGTTAATGTTTGAATATCGGTTAGAGACATCGTTATCAACATTAAACAAGTTAATATAAAGAGAGAATAATTTATATGTATATCGATAAATATTAAATATGGGACAATAAGAAACGATAATATTTCACCTATAATATAGGAGCGTTTTAAAGGATTTGAACAGCATCTCGAGCGTCCTTTTAAGAATATGAAACTTAATAATGGTATAGTATCAAACCACTTTAATGATGTATGACAATAATCACATTGTGATCGTCGCTTGAAATATTGAAGATTCACTTTCTCTATACTTGAAAATTGATATAAAAAACTAAATATTACACTACACGTAAATGCTAATACTACTATTATACTGATCACCTCATATCATTCATTATAACTAAAATATGGTCTAAGTAAATGGAATAACGAGGATTAGATTAAATTCATTTCAATAAATAAATATATCTTCTTTAAAGCATTTTAAATTCAATAAAATGAATAAAACCTTTATTAAAAATAATCAGTCCACTCTTAATCTATCAATTATATAACTAATAAAAAAGCTATGAAGAAGTTTAATTTGTAACTTTCTTCATAGCTATATTTAGATATTTAACATACTATATATTATGAATTAAATTCAACTTTCGATTTTACTTCACTTATAAAATATAAACTGCCTGTAATCAATAAGCCCTCACCATCATAATGATTTATAAAATCTACATAATCATCAATATATTCGATGTTATCAGCATCTATACTCTCAAGTAATTCTTGTTTAGATAAGGCTTTATGAAAATCAAATTCAGTAAAATAAAATGTACCAGCTAAATTTTGTAATTTACTTAACATTTCGTTTACAGGTTTACCTTTAATGGCTGAAAATAAAACATCCATTTTCTCAAGATCATAATAATTTTTGATTGTTGAAACTAATGCTTCAACACTTTCATTATTATGTGCTCCGTCAATAATAATAAGAGGTTTTTCTTTAACTTGCTCAATACGTCCTGTCCAACAAACACTTTCAATAGCATCAATCATTTTATTAAAATCTAATTCAATAATATTTTCTTCGTTCAACTCTATTAAAGCTGTAATAGCTAATGAAGCATTTTCTTTTTGATGATCACCTATCATATCTAAGATGATTGTTTCTAACTCATAATCTTTATATCTATAAGTAAATTCATCATCTTCAGATACAATAATGATTTCTCTATCTAGTTCAATTGGCTTTGCATTCTGATTTTCCGCTAAATCTCTAATGTATTTTAAAGCTTCCTCATTTTTGACTGCATAGATGACGGGTACATTAGGTTTTATGATAGCACCTTTATCTTTTGCGATATCTAAATACGTACTTCCTAAAATATCAGTATGATCTAATCCTATACTTGTCAAAATTGAAAGAATAGGAGTAAACACATTAGTTGAATCATTTTTAATTCCTAGTCCCGCTTCTACAATAACAAAATCTACAGGATGTATCTCTCCAAAATATAAAAACATCATTGTTGTTATAATTTCAAATTCTGTTGCAGAACCGAGTTCGGTTTCTTGTTCTAACGCTTCACTTACTGGTTTAACTCGCTTTACTAATTCAACTATTTCGTCATTTGAGATCGGATAACCATTTAAACTAATTCGTTCATTAAACGTTTCAATAAAAGGAGAAGTAAATGTTCCAACTTCATATCCATTCTCAACTAATGCAGCTCTTAAATAAGCTACTGTAGAACCTTTACCATTTGTTCCACCCACATGAATACCGCGAATATTTAATTGAGGATTATTTAAGTGGTTAAGCATCCATTCCATTCTTTTAACACCAGGTTTAATACCAAACTTAGTGCGCTCATGTATCCAATATAAGCTATCTAGGTAATTCATTGACAATTCTCCTATGCTTTTAATTGTTCAATTCTGTTTTTAACACCATTATATTTTTCTTGATATTTTTGTTGTTTTTCGCGCTCTTCATTTATAATTTTTTCAGGTGCTTTATTAACAAAATTCTCATTTGATAATTTTTTATCAACACGGTCTAATTCTTTTTGAAGTTTGTCTAACTCTTTCTCTAAACGTTCAATTTCTTTATCCATATCAATAAGTCCTTCTAACGGTAAAATGACTTTACCAGCAACTACTACCGCTGTCATCGCTTTTTCAGGAATATCTACATTTGTATCGATGGTTAATTCACTTGGATTACAAAATCTATGAATATAATCCGCATTTTTTTCTAAGATTGTTTTAATTTCTTCATTTTTAGCTTGAATGAGAATAGGGATTGATTTAGAAAGTGGTGTGTTTACTTCTACGCGTGATTGTCTCACAGATTTAATAATTTCAACTAATTGTTCCATTGTCTGTTTACTTTCATCAAACACAAACTCTTCTTTAACTGTCGGCCATGCTGCTTTTACAATTGTTTCTCCTTCATGCGGTAAACTTTGCCAAATTTTTTCAGTTACAAATGGCATAAATGGATGTAGCATTCTCATTATTTGATCAAGTGTATAACTTAGAACAGAACGTGTTGTTTGTTTTTGAGCTTCATCTTCACCATTCATTGGTATTTTACTCATTTCAATATACCAATCACAGAATTCATCCCAAATAAAGTTATATAAAGCACGTCCAACTTCACCAAATTCATATTTTTCACTCAGATTAGTAACGGTCTCTATTGTTTCATTTAGTCGTGTTAAAATCCATTTATCCGCTAAAGATAAATTACCAGATAAATCAATGTCTTCCACTTTAAAGTCTTCTCCAATATTCATCAAGCTAAAGCGAGCACCATTCCAAATTTTATTAATAAAGTTCCATACAGATTCAACTTTTTCGGTAGAATAACGTAAGTCATTACCTGGAGAAGAACCAGTTGCTAAGAAGTAGCGTAAACTATCTGCTCCGTATTTTTCGATGACATCCATTGGATCTACACCATTACCAAGTGATTTACTCATTTTACGACCATCTTCAGCTCTTACTAAACCATGAAGAAGTACATCATTAAATGGTCGTTTACCAGTAAATTCTAATCCTTGGAAAATCATTCTTGCTACCCAGAAGAAGATAATATCATAACCGGTTACAAGAACATTCGTTGGATAGTAACGTTGATAATCTTTTGCTTCTTCATTAGGCCAACCTAAAGTTGAGAATGGCCATAACGCACTTGAGAACCATGTATCTAACACATCTTCATCTTGAGTCCAATTTTCGATATCAGCAGGTGCTTCTTCTCCAACATATACTTCACCTGTTTCATTATGATACCAAGCTGGAATTTGGTGACCCCACCATAATTGTCTAGAAATAGTCCAATCTCTAATTTCTTCCATCCAACGATTAAATGTATTTTCAAAACGTGGTGGATAAAAATCAATTCGATTATCTGTTTTTTGATTATCTAGTGCTTGTTGCGCAAGTGGTTTCATTTTTACAAACCATTGTGTAGATAAATAAGGTTCTACTACTGCACCAGAACGTTCTGAATGACCTACAGAATGCATATGTTCTTCAATTTTAATCACTAAATCTTGAGCTTTTAAATCTTCTACTAATTTTTTACGACATTCGAAACGGTCTAAACCAGCATACTGAGATGCATTGTCATTCATTTTTCCATTTTCATCCATTACGATAATGTTTTCTAAATGATGTCTCTGACCAATTTCAAAGTCATTAGGATCATGTGCAGGTGTAACTTTCATAGCTCCACTACCAAATTCAATATCAACATACTCATCTGCTAAAATTGGTAATTCTCTACCTATAATTGGTAAAATCACTTTTTTTCCTATGACATCTTTATAACGTTCATCATTTGGATTAACGACTATAGCAGTATCCCCTAACATTGTTTCAGGACGAGTTGTGGCAATTTCAATATATCCATTACCATCAGCATAAGGATATTTAAAATGATAAAAATGACCTTGCACATCTTCATGAATCACTTCTATATCTGACAATGCTGTACGTGCGACTGGATCCCAATTTATAATTCGCTCTCCACGATAAATAATTCCTTTATTATATAAATCAACAAATACTTTTCTAACCGCTTTACTTAAGCCTTCATCAAGAGTAAAACGTTCTCTACTATAATCAAGACCTAAGCCTAATTTAGCCCATTGTTTACGAATAAAAGATGCATATTCTTCTTTCCAAGACCAAGCATGTTCTAAAAATTTTTCACGTCCTATATCATGACGAGAAATACCTTGTTCTTTTAATTTAGCATCTACTTTAGCTTGTGTTGCAATACCCGCATGATCCATACCAGGTAAATAAAGCGTATCGTATCCTTGCATACGTTTCATTCGAGTAATAATATCTTGTAATGTTGTATCCCAAGCATGTCCTAAATGTAATTTACCAGTCACATTCGGCGGCGGAATAACAATTGTATATGCTTCTCTAGATTCATCTTCTAGAGGTTTAAAGTATTCATTTTTTACCCATTCTTCATAACGCCCCGCTTCAACTTCACGAGGATTATACTTTGATTCCATTTTCATTGAAATAACCTCCTAAAATAAAAAAGCATCCTTCCTAATATATAGGACGGATGCTCCGTGGTACCACCTAAATTCAAGACGATACCTCCATATCTTCTTGCACTTATTTATGATTAACGCTCATACACGCTTCTATCTACTATTATATGTGTATTCAATAAAAGAACTTGTGGGCTACCTTCAGTTTGATCATTATACATATTTACACCGTCCATATGCTCTCTTTGATAAGTATCAAACGTACTCTTCCCAAAAAATATATTTAATTACTAATTAATAGTATAATAGAAAACAATGATAAGTCAATCTTTTGGAGGAATATTTATGAACGCATGTGCCTTTGGAACTACAGACCCTATTTATTTAGATTATCATAATAAAGTATGGGGACAACCAGATTTTAATAGTCTTTCACTTTTCAAATTACTTGCACTTGAATCTCAACATGCTGGTTTATCTTGGTTAACTATATTAAAAAAGAAAGAGGCTTATGAAAAAGCATTTCATCAATTTGATCCTATAAAAATTTCTAAAATGACAGAGAAAGATATTAATGCTTTAATGACCTTTCCAAATATCGTACATAATAGAAAGAAATTAGAAGCCATAGTATCTCAAGCTAAGGGTTATTTACAAATTGAAAAAGAATATGGTAGCTTCAGTAAGTTTTTATGGTCATATGTTGATGGACATCCTATTGACTTGCACTATAAAACTCCCTCAGAACGTATTACAGTTGATGAAAGAGCAAAACAACTTTCAAAAGATTTAAAAGCTTATGGTTTTAAATTTTTAGGACCTGTGACTGTATTCTCGTTTATGGAAGCGGCTGGTCTATATGATGCTCACTTAGAAGGATGTCCTTCAAAACCTAATCATTAAATATTAAAAGGAGTAGAACAGATTATTTTGAATTCGTAGTTCTACTCCTTATGATTGATTATCACTTTTTTTTCGTTTTAAAAAGTAATTAATTATTGGTGCTACTAAAAATAATATAAAAAATATCCTAAAGATATGAAAACTTGATATCTTAGCAACATCTGCACCAGTAGCTATGGCAACTAGTACAATTTGACTCATACCTCCAGGAGCTCCACCTAAAAATAATTCGTTTAATGAATTATGAGTAAACAAATGAACAATAAAGACCATCAAAAATGATCCTAAAATTAAACTTATATTTTGATACATAATTGCTATAGCAATGCGACCTTTTAAATCACCTAATAAATGTGCAATTTGTAAACCAATTCTAATCATATAAATCACTTGTGCAAAAGCAAGAATATAATTATCTAAAGTAAAAGTCAGATGAGTTGATAAATTCCAAACAATTAAAACGACAATTGGAGCGAGTAATTGTTTTGTTGGAAAATTTATTTTTGACATTAAGAAATAAACAAAAGCTATAGCAATCATAATTAAAGCAATTTGGGGCACATTTAAAGCTCTTGTTAATGGTGTAGCTTTATGAATCATCTCTTCACTTGATGATGAATTGCTAAATAAAAAAGAAATAAGTGGTACAAGTACGACTACAAAAATAACTCTAGAAGTTTGGGTTAAACTTACTACTAAGATATTCGCTTTTTTATCTTCTTCAGTCATAATTAACATTTGACTTAAAGCGCCAGGTATTACACTCAAGATAGCAGTTTCAGTATTAACTCTTGCAATTTTTTTGAAAAAATAAGCAATCAATAATGATAACGTGATGAGTAAAACAGTCACCGTCACAATGGTTAACCACTCATTTTTGATATCATTAATGACTTGTGACGTAAACGTAGATCCTATTTGTACTCCAAGTAATATTAAGCCAATCTGACTAATCCAAAAAGGCCATTTAATATTTAGTTTTAGTACTTTAACCACAATAATTGAGGCTATAATGGGCCCAAACATAAAGGGTAAAAGCATATGAGATAATTTTAATATTAAACTCATGATCATCGCTATTATTAATAATATAATATTATTTAGCCAAATTCGCCTCAAAAATCATCACTTCTTTCTAGATTAAAAGCATTTAAATTAAAAAAAGTGGAACGATGATATTATCTCATCTTTGTTCCACTTTTATTATATTAACTTTTAAATATTAAACAATTCTACTTAATGCATTATCAAAAGCATGAATCGTTTTTTCAATATCTTCTTTGGTATGTGCGGTAGATAAGAATGTTCCTTCAAACTGAGAAGGTGGTAAAAATATGCCTTCTTTAGCCATTTCTCTATACATATTACTAAATAACTCTAAATCACTTTGATTCGCTTCTTCAAAGTTGGTTACAGGTCCTTTATTTAAGAAATAACCAATCATAGAACCAGCTCTATTTACTGTAATAGGAACATTGTGTTTAGCAAATACCTCTTTAAGTCCTTTTTCTAATATATCGCCTAATTCTTGGAAATACTCATATGATTCAGGCGTTAATTGACTTAGTGTTTCATAACCACTTGTCATTGCTAAAGGATTACCAGATAGAGTTCCCGCTTGATAAATATTACCTACTGGAGCAATTTTATCCATAATTTCTTTTTTGCCTCCAAAAGCACCTACAGGTAAGCCACCGCCAATCACTTTTCCTAGGCATGTGATATCTGGTGTCACACCAAAATAACCTTGAGCACAGTTATACCCTACACGGAAACCTGTCATGACTTCATCAAAGATAAGTAAAGAACCATATTCTTTAGTGACTTCCCTTAATCCTTCTAAGAAACCTTTTTTAGGGGGTACAACACCCATATTTCCTGCAACTGGTTCTACTATCACACCAGCAATATCATCTCCATAATTTTCAAATGCTACTTTAATCGCATCTAAATCATTATAAGGTACTGTAATTGTGTTTTTAGCTGTGCCTTCAGGTACTCCTGGTGAATCTGGAAGACCTAAAGTTGCTACACCTGAACCTGCTTTGATAAGCAATGAATCGCTATGTCCGTGATAGCATCCTTCAAACTTAACAATTTTATTTCTACCAGTGTAACCTCTAGCCAGTCTTAATGCCGCTAAAGTAGCTTCAGTACCTGAAGAAACCATTCTTACTTTTTCAATTGAAGGCACTCTTTCAATAACAAGTTCAGCTAATTTATTTTCTTCTAGTGTTGAAGCACCAAAACTAGTGCCTTTATCTACAGCATCATGTAATTTACTAATGACTTGTTTATTTTTATGACCTAAAATTAATGGTCCCCAACTTAATACATAATCAATGTATTCATTGCCATCTATATCATAAATCTTCGAACCTTCACCATGATCCATAAAAATTGCTGGTGTATCTACTGATTTAAATGCTCTTACAGGGCTATTGACACCACCAGGCATAAGTGTTTCAGCAATGCGCATTGCTTCTTGTGATTTTTCATAAGTCATTAACTTGTTCCTCCTTAACCATTATTTATCTAAGTAACGACAAATATCTTTCGCGAAATAAGTAATAATCATATCTGCGCCCGCACGTTTCATTGATACCATTTGTTCCATAACCACACGTTCTTCATCTATCCAACCATTTTGAGATGCTGCTTTAGTCATAGCATATTCACCACTAACATTATAAGCAATAACAGGAATATTAGTGTTATTTTTTACATCTCTAACAATATCTAAATAACTTAAAGCTGGTTTGACAATCATCATGTCTGCGCCTTCTTTTAAGTCACTTTCTAATTCTCTTAGTGCTTCTAAACGATTAGCTGGATCCATTTGATACGTTTTTCTATCTCCAAATGAAGGAGCTGAATCTGCAGCATCTCTAAATGGTCCAAAGAAACTAGAAGCATATTTAATGCCATAGCTCATAATTGGAATATTATAATAACCAGCTTCATCTAAACCTTGTCGAATTTCGGTAACAAAACCATCCATCATATTACTTGGAGCAATAATGTCAGCGCCAGCTTCGACTTGAGAAATTGCTGTTTTAACTAATAATGGTAAAGATTTGTCATTATCAACATCATGCGTATGATCATCAATGATACCGCAATGACCATGATCCGTATATTCACATAAACAAGTATCAGCAACGATTAATAAATCTTTATGAAGTTTTTTTGCTTTACGTGTTGCCTCTTGAACAATGCCATTATGATCGTATGCACCAGAACCCACATCATCTTTTTCATTAGGTACGCCAAAGAACATAATCGCTCTAATACCTAAATCATATGCTTCATTAATTTCATCATCTAATAGATTTAAACTTATTTGATATACACCAGGTAACGATTTAATTTCGCTTCTAACATTATCTTTTTCTACTACAAAAATTGGATAAATTAAATCTTCTTTTCTAACATGATTTTCTCTTACTAAACTTCTCATTGTAGCTGAAGAGCGTAATCTTCTATGTCTATCGAATTTCATTATTTATTCCTACTTTCTAAAAATGTGTTTATTAATGCTTCAGAAGTTTGTTTATCTGCAATATAAGGTTCATAACCATAGGCTCTAATGCTATTTGCAGTTTGTTGACCTATAGCATAGTAATTTTTAAAATGCTTAGGAAATGCCTCACTAAAATAATAACGCACTGCAGATGAACTTGAAAATGTTAATGCTTCAACTTGATTATGTTGAATTAGATTGATAACTTCAATAATATTCTCTCTATCCGCTATAGGTGTATACAAGTCAATTTTCACAACATTATTATGTTCAGCGAGAGTTTGTTGTAATTTTGGTCTTGCCTGTGCACTGCTCGGAATTAAAATAGAAGATTTTTCTAGATTTAATCCTTCTAATAAACCTTCTTGAGAATAATCGTTAGGTATAAAATCTATATTTATACCTAATTGTTTACATAACTGCGCAGTTTTAGCGCCTACTACTGCAATATGTTTTACATTCACGTACTCTAAATATTTATAAAATAAATGTACGGCATTTTTTGAAGAAAAAATAAGCCAGTCATAATTATCATGCAAGAGTTGAGTATCAAATTCAAGTGATTGAATTTTAATAAATGGCTTATGAATGACTTCTACCATATCACTCTGTACTTTACTCGTTTGCGTCATAACTATCACTGGTTTCATCTAACTGTAACACCTCTACTAAGATTTAGTATTAATGTGATGCTTCTTCGTTTAATTTTCTTATAATTTCATACGCACCTTGTTCTTTAAGTATCTCACTTACTCTGTTCCCTAATTTTACAGGGTCAGTTCCTACTTCAGTATGTTCATAACGTTCCTTACCATCTGGTGTCATGATTAAGCCTGTAAACTCAATTTCATTGTTATTGTTATAATTCGCATATCCACCAATTGGAACTTGACAACTTCCATCCATTGCAGCTAAAAATGTTCGTTCGGCCGTTACACAATTTGCAACTTCATTATTGTGAACTTTTTGAAGTAACTCGAGAAGTTCAATATCGTTACTACGGCACTCAATGCCAAGAGCACCTTGACCGATTGCAGGTAGTAATGTGTCTTTATCTAAATAAGTTGTTACTACGTCATCAGACCAACCCATACGTTTGAGTCCTGCTGCTGCTAAAATAATCGCATCATAATCTTCTGTTTCTAATTTATTTAAACGTGTATCAATATTACCACGAATCCATTTAATTTTTAGATGAGGATATTTAGATAATATTTGTGCACCTCTTCTTAATGAACTTGTACCAACTATACTATTCTTAGGAAGTTCTTCTAATGGTACGTGATTTTTGGCAATATAGGCATCAAATGGTATTTCTCTATCAGGAATACAACCTAATGTTAAACCTTCTGGAATAATACTAGGAACATCTTTTAATGAGTGTATTGCCATATCGATATCGTTGTTAAATAGTTCATTTTGAATCTCTTTAACAAATAGGCCTTTTCCTCCAACTTTAGATAGTTGTTGATTCACAATTCGATCTCCCTTTGTGACAATCTCTTTAATTTCGATTTCTAAAGATGGATCAATGGCTTTTAATTTATCAATGAATTGTTTACTTTGTGTTAAAGCAAGTTTACTTCTACGTGAACCCACAACTAATTTACGCATAAACAAGGCCTCCTACATAAGTTTTCTTTTAATTAAAATGAGTAGTGAAGAATAAATTCACCATACATAGGCAAAATATCATAATATTAAAATAAATTAAATTAATTGAGATGATTTTCTTTTTTAAATACATAACGATATATACTGTATAAAGAAGCGTAATAATGACAGACAACATAACCTTCGGATCTTTAAATATTGCTATACCAACCGCATAGATTCCCCATTGAGCAATTAAAATTACACTCAATATTAATATTACTAAACCGCCCAAAGTTGAAAAAAATATAATTTTTTCAAGAGTTGCTACACTGCCAATTCTAAAATATTTCTGATTAAAGTTTTTTTCTTTAAGGTTTTTATATTGAATGATATATAGCAATGCATTTACAAATGCAAGTGCAAAAAAAGCATAACTCAATACTGCAAGCCCTACATGTACAAGTAATAATTCATTTATAACTTGTACTTTTTGTATACTGTTTGTATAGTGTTCAGGTCTAAATGTATTCATCGTTAATAAGATAAATCCAATTACATTCAAAAAAAACACAGAAAAACTTAGAACTTTAATAATATTTAAAACTAAAGAAATAGAAATAATCATCCATGACAAGAAGAAAAAAACATCAAATATGGAATTAAACAATACATCACTATGCGAAGTAATATACATAGACAAAGAGATTGTTTGTAAAAACCAAACAATCCCTAAGGCATAAATTCCAAGTACTCTAATCTTATGACTCTTCCGAACAAAGTCTATAAAATAACAAAGAATGCTAATTAAATATACAATTAATATAATTTCATGAAATCTAATAAATAGCGTTTCTTGCATATTATCACCATTTTAATATGCTTATTCAAAACTAAAGATATGTCGTACTGAAAGTTCCTTTTCTTTTTTACGTTCTTTCACTGCTTTATAAGGATCTTCGGCTTCAATATCAAATATATTTTGAAATAGCTCTAATTTTTCATTACTTTTTTTATCGTTACTCAATTCCTTAGCCTGTTTAATTGGATCTTTCAACATTTGATTAATAATACTTTTAGTATGTTTAGAAATGACTGTTCGTTCTCGTTCAGATAGATTCGGTAATTTTCTATCGATACTATCCATTGTTTCAGCTTGAATAGTCATTGCTTTTTCACGTAAAGCTCTTATTACAGGAACTACACCCAACATATTTACCCAATCATTATGTGCTTTAATTTCAGCAGGAATTTCATTAGAAATAGCTTCAGCCGCCATTTGTCGTTCTTTTAAATTAGCATCAACTAAACCTTTTAAATCATCTACATCATAATTAAATACGTCATCACTTAAATTATGACATGGTTCAATATCTCGTGGTACTGCAATGTCTAATAATAATAATTTAGATTTTCTATATGATAGTGCCTGATTAATCATACTTTTAGTAATAATATAATCTGGTGAACTAGTAGAACTAATAACAATATCAGTTGAAGTTAATAAACTAGGTAAAGATTCTAGCTTATCATAACTAACTTGATGTTTTTCAGCTAAAATTCTAGCTTTACTTTCTGTTCGATTTACAATTGTAATATGATTAATGCCTGAGCCGAGTAAATTTAATAACGACAATTCACTCATTTCGCCTGCACCAATAATAACAGCATGTTTATTTTTTAATTTACCTAATACTTTTTTTGATAATTCCACAGCAGCATATGAAACACTTACAGCATTATCTGCGATATCTGTTTCATTATGTGCTTTTTTAGCAAAAGTAATTGCTTGTTTAAATAGATGATTAAAGATAGTTCCAGTTGTTTTTAAATCTTGCGCTAAGAAAAATGCATCACGCATTTGGCCTAAAATTTGTGTTTCTCCTAACACAATTGAATCTAAACCTGAAGTTACACGCAATAGATGTTCTACTGCTTCGTCCCCCACTTTAACTTCAGACATTGCTTTAATATCATCTACTTCAAATCCAAATGAACGAGCTAAAAATCGTTGAATATAATATCGTCCTGTATGAATTTGATCCACTACAGCATATACTTCTGTACGATTACATGTCGATAATATTACATTTTCTAAAATTGCTTTAGTTTCGAATAAATCTTCATTGGCTAATCGTAAGGCATCATCTCTAAAAGCAACTTGCTCTCTTAAAGCTACATCAGCAGTACGATGATTTATGCTAATAGCAATAAAATGCATTTATAACGCCCTCCATATACTAACAATATCGTTAGTATAACACATTTTAGAATGAATTTAAGTTTGATGCTCAAATAAATTAGAAACATTCTAATGTGAAGTCAAAATTTCGTCACTTAATTACAAGATATTTCTTTTAATTTATATAATTAGCAATAATATCCCAAATGTATTGCTGTTTAGAATTTTGAATAGAAGAGTAACTTATAATTGTATCGTTTGGATCTAAATCTAATTTTTGTTTTATATTTTTTATATGTTTTTGAACTTTACCTTTCGCAATTTTATCTTCCTTAGTACAAATGACTAGTGTTGGCAGATCGAAATGTTTTAAATAATTATACATTAATACATCATCTTCGGTAGGATTATGTCGTAAATCTACAAGTTGAATGACTAAACCTAGATTTTCTCGTTTAGTTAAATACTCTTCTATCATTTTCCCAAATTTTTCACGCTGTGATTTACTTACTTTTGCATATCCATATCCAGGAACATCAACAAAAATAAGTTGTTCATCAATATTATAGAAGTTTAGAGTTTGCGTTTTTCCAGGCTGTTGTGAAGTACGAGCCATATTTTTTCTACCAATCATACTATTAATAAAAGAGGACTTACCCACATTAGAACGTCCACTTAAAGCGATTTCAGTTAAATTGGTTTCAGGATATTGTTCTTCTTTCACTGCACTAATCATTAATTCTATATTATTTGGGTTAATATTCATATTCAAACACCTCTTCATTATTATAGCTGCTTTATTATAATATAAATGTTTAAAAATCTAAAATTTTAAAAAAATGATATGTATAAAAATAAGGAAGCAGTTTCGAACTCAAATGAATTCTATCACCACTTCCTTATTATATGGTTGATAATTAAGCTGAAGTTTTAGTACCGTTCAATAAATTACCTTCTGAATCATACATTTCAGGCTCGATTTCCTCATTAATTGTTTGAGCAGTTACTACAACTTTAGCAACATCACTTGTTGAAGGTACATCATACATAATATCAATTAAAGATTCTTCTATAATTGATCGTAATCCACGTGCTCCAGTTTTTCGTTCAATTGCTTTTTCACTGACTGCTGCCAAAGCTTCTTCAGTAAATTCTAATTCAACGTTATCAAGAGCTAACATTTTTGTATATTGCTTAACTAACGCGTTTTTAGGTTGCGTTAAAATATTTTTAAGCGCTTCAACATCTAATGTTTCTAAATTAGCAACTATTGGTACACGTCCAATAAATTCTGGAATTAAACCATATGCTTGTAAATCTTCAGGACGAATTTGTGCTAATAAAGCTTCTTCATCATACTTATCTGCTTCATTGCTAGCAAAACCGATAACTTTTTCACCTAAACGGCGTTTAATGACTTCATCAATACCATCAAACGCACCACCTAATATAAATAGAATATTAGTTGTGTCAATTTGAATCAATTCTTGGTTAGGATGTTTACGACCACCTTGAGGTGGTACACTTGCTGTTGTACCTTCTAAGATTTTAAGTAATGCTTGTTGTACACCTTCACCAGAAACATCACGCGTAATTGATGTATTTTCAGATTTTCTAGCAATTTTATCAATTTCATCTACATAAATAATTCCTTTTTCTGCTTTATCAATGTCAAAATCAGCAGCTTGAATCAAACGTAATAAAATATTTTCAACATCATCACCAACATAACCTGCTTCAGTTAAACTTGTTGCATCTGCAATAGCAAATGGTACATTCAATGTTTTAGCAAGTGTTTGTGCAAGTAAAGTTTTACCGCTACCCGTTGGTCCAATTAAGGCGATATTACTTTTTTGTAACTCAACATCATCTTCATTTGGACCCAATTGTTGAATACGTTTGTAATGATTGTAAACTGCCACTGCTAAAGATTTTTTAGCTTTTTCTTGGCCAATAACATATTCATTTAAATGGTCCATAATTTCTTTAGGCGTCGGTAATTCAGTAAATTCTTCTGAAGTAGCTTGAGCTAATTCTTCTTCAACAATTTCAGAACATAGTTCGATACATTCATTACAAATGTATACACCACTACCTGCTACTAATTTTTTAACTTGATCTTGGTCCTTACCACAGAAAGAACATTTTAAATTTTCTTCATCTTCATTAAATTTAAACATTCATTTACACCTCTATCCTTAAACGACTATACTAGATAGCATTCTACAATGCAAATTGATAGTTAACAACTAAAATGCTTAAAACATATAGTAGCAGATACATATAATGATGCACCTGCTACTTATTTTTAAACTTTATATCAATTTAAAAGTTTATTATTTGTCTTCTTTTTTATCTTCTTTAGCTGAATCAACATATTTAGCATTGTCTCTTAATAAGTCAATTACTTTTTGAATACGTACATCATTTTTAATGATATCAGTATTACCAAGAGTTTGTTTAATATCTTCTACTGAGATATTAAATTGACTGCTCATTTTTTCTAATTCTTTATCAATATCTTCATCTGTGACTTTGATATTTTCTTCATCTGCAATTGCTGATAATGTTAAGTTTGTTTTAACACGTTGCTCTGCATCATCTTTCATTTGTTCTCTTAATTGAGATTCATCTTGACCAGAAATTTGGAAGTAAGTTTGTAAGTCTAAACCTTGTTGTTGGATTCTTTGACCAAATTCTTGAACCATACGATCTAATTCAGTGTCAATCATAGCTTGTGGAATATCAATTGTTGTATTTTCAGTTGCTTTATTAATTGCTTCTTCTTTTTCCACATTTTCAGCATCTTGTGCTTTTTGTTCTGATAAACGTTTGCGTAAGTTTTCTTTATACTCATCTACTGAATTAGCATCTGAATCTAATTCATTTGCAATTTCATCAGTTAATTCGGGTACTTCTTTGTATTTAATTTCATTTACTTTAGTTTTGAATGTAGCTTCTTTACCAGCTAATTCTTCAGCGTGATATTCTTCTGGGAATGTTACAACAACGTCTTTTTCTTCTCCAGTTTTAACGCCTACTAATTGATCTTCAAATCCTGGAATAAATGAACCTGAACCGATTTCTAAATCATAACCATCAGCTTGGCCACCTTCAAATTGTTCGCCATCTACATAACCATCAAAGTCAATATTTACAGTGTCTCCTTCTTCAACTGCACCATCTTCTTTAACAACCATATCAGCTAAATGACCTAAACTATGATCAATTTCATCTTGTAAATCTTGATCAGTTAATTCAGAATCTTGTTTTTCAATTTCAAGACCTTTATAATCTCCTAATTTAACTTCAGGTTCAACAGTCACTGTTGCTTCAAATTCGAAATCTTTACCTTTTTCAATTTGAGTTACATTAATTTCAGGTTGAGCGACTGGATTGATTTTAGTTTCTTCAATGGCTTCACCATAAGCTTCAGGTAAAAGAATATCTACTGCATCTTGATATAATGCTTCAACGCCAAAACGTTGTTCGAAAATTGGACGAGGCACTTTACCTTTACGGAAACCAGGCACGTTAATTTGTTTAACCACTTTTTTAAATGCTTGATCTAATGCTTTATTTACTTTTTCTGCTGGAACAGTAACTTTTAATAAACCTTCGTTACCTTCTTTTTTTTCCCAAGTTGCTGTCATGTATAAATACCTCCATGCTTACATTTTTAATTTTTTCAACTTCCCTATTATATCATAGGTCCAATATGGACACAAACAATGTTTTATAGGGGATTTTAAATAGTAATTCAACTTTACAGAATCATTTAAGTAAACTAAAATGATTTGCTCACATTTAATTATCTAACTGATAAATTAATGTTAATAATTCTTGATTTGCTTCACTTACTTCTATACCAATCATTGACTTAAAATAAACATCATAAGCTATTATCCAATCTTCTTCATTAAAAAGTGAAAATATATCAAGTGGATATAGTTTTATTGAATGATTATTCATCACATACTGAGCTTCATTTTGTATATTCAAAGCTCCATTTTCTAATCTATCGAGAACTTTGGGAATAACAGTAGTTTTCATATCTGTGTGTTCTAAACCTTTTAATGTTGTAGGGAGGATGTTGACTTCATAACCATACTTCTCAATTTTTATTTCACTATCATAATTTGAAAAACGTAAATACTCAAGCATGAGACTTTTTAAATTATAAGATTCTACTTGATTAGATAATAAAAAAGCAACCGTCTTTCTGAATTCATAATGTCCGTTATCAATGAGTTTAATCATTAATTTAGTTTGACGATTTAAATCTAAACTAGTAAATTCTGATAATAATTGACTAGAAAGTTTCTTGTCTTCATCTAATTTAGATTGGGCATATTCTTTTAATGGAAAGAGTGCCATTCTAGTTTTATGTTCTTTCACTTCGTTAATGATTTGATTAATGACTTCAATTGCTTCATAATTCTGATTTAAACCTATTAATGCTTTAATATAGAAAATAATTAATTCGTCGTAATGAGGTATACCTTTTTTTAAGAAAATAATTGCTTCTTCTCTTAATTCTAAATATAACCCTAATTCATTTAACATGTCACATTTAATCAAAGATAATTGATTATCTAACTCGAATGAGGCTTCATATATATCAAACAATTGATACATTTCTTTATATTTATTTTGTTGTTGTGCATTTAAAATATTATGATATAATTTTTGCTTTGATTGAGGAAAAGGGATAATATCAGACATATTGAGCCCCCTTTATTTTAAATCTTTTAAAATTAACGCACTCCATGATTCAAAATGATTTAAATCATTTATTTCATCTTGTGATACCCAATTAATTTTTAAAGTGTCAGTTTCTCTAACTTCTACATCACTAGATTTCACCTTAATTTTGAAAACAACACCTATATGAACTTTACCTACTGCATTAGTATCATCATTAATAAAACCAATATATTCCATATTTTGAGATCTATCTTCAGATAATCCTACTTCTTCATTAAGTTCTCTTTGTGCATTCACTCTTAAAACTTCATTAATTGAATCGGCACCAACAACATTATTCATATGTCCACCAACACCCACTGAAGACTGTCCGTGTAAGCGTTCTTCTCCGCCACCACTTAAACGTTGATATACTAAGATTTCATCATTTTCATTTTCTAAAAGACAATATGAAATAAGTTGTTTATAAGATGGATCTTCTTCCATATCTCCACGTCTTTTTACTTCATAGTTTTTAAACGTATTAAATATTTCTTCACCTTGAACATCGTTTTTCGATAAGAATCCATTAAATGCATTTTTTTCATTATCAAATAATAATTCTCTTGATACGACGATGATTTGTTCATCAAATTTAGACATAGTTAACTCCTTGAAATTAATATTCTTTTTTAATAGTTTAACAAACCAATGATTTAAATCACAATGATATTTAACTGGTTCGTTTACTTATCATAATTCTATTAAAGAATATTTGATGAATAAAAGTAAATAAAAAAGCCAATAAGGTTTTATAGTTACCTTATTGGCTTTTAAATATTAATTATTTTAAAGCATCTTTAGCTTTTGATACTAATTCACCGAAAGCTTTATCGTCTGAAATAGCAATTTCAGAAAGCATTTTACGGTTAATGTTAATGTCAGCCTTTTTCAAGCCGTTCATTAAACGAGAATAGCTGATGTCATGTTGACGTGCAGCTGCATTAATACGTGTAATCCATAATTTACGGAAATCACGTTTACGTTGACGACGGTCACGGAATGCGTATTGACCTGATTTCATCACTTGTTGTTTTGCTACTTTATATAATGTATGTTTTGAACCGAAGTAACCTTTAGCTAATTTAATCGTTTTTTTACGACGTGCTCTTGTTACTGTTCCACCTTTAACTCGTGGCATGTTAAATTCCTCCTTAAATATATCGCTTTATCATCGTTCGAAAGTAATATTAATTATTTTTTGTAAGCTAATAATTGTTTTACGCGTTTCATATCGCTTTTAGATACTAGTTTAGCTTTACGTAATTTACGTTTTTGTTTAGTATTTTTATTTGCAAATAAGTGAGATGTGAAAGCTCTAGAACGTTTTAATTGACCTGAACCAGTTCTTTTAACACGTTTAGCTGCTCCACGGTGAGTTTTCATTTTTGGCATGATTCATTTCCTCCTAATAAAAGTAAATTATTTTTCGTTTATAGGCGCTAACATAATAAACATTTGGCGCCCTTCCATTTTAGGTTTTTGTTCAACAGTGGCAATATCTTTACATTCGTCTGCAAATTTTTCTAAAACACGTTGACCAATTTCTTTGTGTGTAATTGCACGACCTCTGAAACGAATAGAAACTTTACATTTGTCACCTTTAGTTAAGAATTTACGTCCATTTTTCAACTTAGTTTGGAAATCGTGTTCCTCAATAGTTGGACTTAAACGAATTTCTTTAACATTGATAACTTTTTGTTTTTTCTTCATTTCTTTTTCTTTTTTCTGTTGTTCGAATTTATATTTACCATAATCCATAATTCTTGCAACAGGTGGTTTAGCATTTGGTGCAACAACTACTAAATCTAATTCAACTCTTTCAGCCATCTCAAGAGCTTCTCTTTTAGATTTAACACCAATTTGGTCACCATTTTGGCCAATTAAACGTAATTCTTTTGCGCGAATTTTTTCGTTAACTTGCGTTTGATCTTTTGCTATGGTTGACACCTCCCAAAATTTTACGAAATTTTCCCAAGCAAAAAGAGCGGACAATATTTGCCCGCTCTTCACTCATACACAATAATTGTGTGACATGATTAACCTGCCAACAGCTTTTTGCGTCGCTACAGGTGAGAAACGGGTGTTTCTACTTGGTTCGTTTCGTAATCAACGATACTAATCATATCAAGTTTTATTAAGCATGTCAATTGTTTTTTAAAATTAGTGATGTTTTACTTCATTCATTGAGACATCTTGGCTTAAATCAACTTCTTCAAGAGGTATTTTTTTAGTTTTATATCTTAATTTATGATAAATAAAGAATACTAAAAATACTGGAATACCCATATACGTAATAATAAATCGATTAAGATCAAAGTGCCCTGTTTTAATGAAATCTACATCTTGTCCAACAATCACAATCACACACAATATACCTGCAAATATTGGACCGAATGGGAACCATTTCGCTTTATATTTCAATTCTGATTTACGATGATGCTGAACATTAAATGCTCGTCTAAAGCGATAATGACTTACTGCAATACCTACCCAAGCAATAAACCCTGTCATACCACTGGCAGCTACAATATATTCATAAGCATTTCCGCTTAATTTTTGTACTAAGAAAATAACGACTACAAGTACACCAGTAGCAATCAATGATAAATATGGCACGCCATGTTTATTCGTTTTACCAAATGAAGCGAAAGCTAATTTATCTTTACTCATTGAATATAACATACGTGTTGATGCATACATCCCTGAATTACCAGCTGATAATACTGAGGTTAAAATAACTGCATTCATAAATGAAGCAGCGAATGCTAACCCTGCATTTTTAAAGACAAGCGTAAATGGAGATGTTGCAACATCGTTATCTCCACCCATTAATGCATTACTATTGTAAGGAATTAACATACCAATAACAAAGATGGCTAAAATGTAAAATAATAATATTCTCCAGAAAACTTGTTTAATTGCTTTTGGAACAGCACGTTCTGGATTCTCAGATTCTCCAGCAGTAATGCCTATTAATTCAGTACCTTGGAAGGAGAAACCAGCAACTAAGAATACACCTAGAATTGAAAGTAAACTACCGCCAAGATTTCCACCTAGGATTGGCCCATCACCTTTAGTAAATGTCTCAAATCCTACAAAATGTCCACCCATAATTCCTAATATAGTTAAAATACCAATAATTATAAAAATAATTACTGTAATCACTTTTATAAGTGCAAACCAATATTCACTTTCACCATATACTCTGACAGATAAAGAGTTTAATGCGAAAATAATAACTATAAAGATACAACTCCATACCCATGCTGGTATCCCTGCCATAGGTGTCCAATACTGAATGACTTGCGCTGCAATAGTTACATCTGCCGCTACAGTAATTACCCAGTTAAACCAATAGTTCCAGCCTAATGCGAATCCTAATGATGGATCTACAAATCGTGTTGCATAGGTACTAAATGAACCCGAAACAGGTAAATACGTAGCCATTTCTCCTAAAGAAGTCATTAAAAAGAATACCATAGCTCCAATAATTGCATATGCAATAAGCGCACCTAATGCACCGGCATCGTGAATAGCACCACCTGAGGTCATAAATAGGCCTGTACCAATACAGCCTCCCATTGCAATCATGGAGATGTGACGATCTTTTAACCCTCTCTTCATACCACTATCTTGATTTTCAACTTTACTCATATAAGCTCCCTTTCTTAATGTAGAGGTTAGCTAAGTATTTATTTGTTATGTGAAGATAATTAACATATTTAATTTTTATAAATGATATGTAAATCAAATTACAAATTAAAAAATAGGTACATACCGTTAAGATATGCACCCATTACTTAATCTATATCGGTAGCACATCACAAACTGTGACAGTACAGTTTCTATTCGATAACTGTCCCAACAAATCATAAGTATGGTTATCATTTGTTTCGGCATCTTTACCTTTCATACTTTCAACATACGTTCCATATCAACTTCTGAAGTATTACTTTTTAAAGATGCAACCTCTAACTCATTTTTATTTAACTACTTTGTAATATACATTAAGAATATTATTTTATCAAGACTATCTACGTTTTTTTAGACGAATTTCATCTACTAAGTTCCAGATAAATTCATCTCTTTCTATTGTTTCTTGATCTTGTGAGCCATACTTACGAACATTTACTTCGTTGTTTTCAACTTCTTTATCTCCTACTACAATTTGATAAGGAATTTTTTGCATTTGTGCCTCTCGAATTTTATAGCCCATTTTTTCGTTACGATCATCAATTTCTACACGAACACCTTGAGATTTTAATTCATCTTGTAAATTTCTCGCATAGTCATAATGTAAATCTACATTTACTGGAATAATCTCAACTTGTTTTGGAGCTAACCATGTTGGGAAAGCACCTTTAGTTTCTTCAGTTAAGAAAGCTACAAAACGTTCCATAGTTGAAACTACGCCACGATGAATAACAACAGGACGGTGATTTTCACCATCACTACCAATATAAGAAAGGTCAAATCGTTCAGGTAGTAAGAAATCAAGTTGTGCAGTTGAAAGGGTTTCTTCTTTACCCATTGCAGTTTTAACTTGAACATCTAATTTAGGGCCATAGAATGCTGCTTCTCCAATGGCTTCAACATATGGTAAGCCCATTTCATCTACTGCTTCTTTAAGCATAGACTCAGCTTTATTCCACATGTCATCATCGTCCATATATTTTTCTTTATCTTCAGGATCTCTGTAACTTAATCTGAAAGTGTAATCTTCAAAACCAAAGTCTTCATAGACATCTTGTATCATATGAACAACGCGTTTGAATTCATCTTTAATTTGGTCAGGACGCACAAAGATATGAGAATCATTTAAAGTCATACCTCTTACACGTTGTAAGCCTGATACTGCACCACTTGCTTCATATCTATGCATAGTACCTAATTCAGCAATACGAATTGGTAATTCACGATAAGAATGTGGTTTATTATTATAAACCATCATATGATGTGGACAGTTCATTGGACGTAATACCATTTCTTCAGTTTCATCTAATTTCATTGGTGGGAACATATCATCTCTATAGTGATCCCAATGACCTGAAGTTTTATAAAGTTCAACATTAGCTAAAACTGGAGTATATACATGATCATATCCCATGCTTACTTCCTTATCTACAATATAACGTTCAATTTCACGGCGAATTGTTGCACCATTTGGTAACCATAGTGGAAGACCAGCACCAACAAGTTGATTATTTGTAAATAATTCTAAATCTTTACCAATACGACGATGATCACGTTCACGACGTTCCTCTAACATTTCTAAATGTGCTTTTAAATCTTTTTTATCAAAGAAAGCAGTACCATATATACGTTGTAACATTTTATTGTCACTATCTCCACGCCAATATGCACCTGCAGTAGAAAGCAGTTTAAATTCTTTAATTTTTGAAGTTGATGGTACATGAACACCACGGCATAAATCTGTGAATTCACCTTGACTGTATAATGTTACATTCTCATCTTCAGGAATTGCATCAATTAATTCTAATTTATATGGATCATCTTTAAAGAAATCTTTTGCTTCTTCACGAGAAACCACTTTACGTTCAATTTTATAATTTTCGTTAACAATTTGTTTCATTGTTTTTTCGATCTTTTCAAAGTCATCTGATGATACTTTTTCATCCATATCAAAGTCGTAGTAAAAACCACCTTCAATCACTGGGCCAACGCCGAATTTAACATCTCCATAAATTCGTTTTAATGCTTGAGCCATTAAATGAGCAGTTGAATGACGTAATACCTCTAGAGCTTCATCACTACCAGGTGTAACAATTTCAATTGCCCCATCTTCTTCAAGTGGACGAGTTAAATCAACGAGTTGATTATTAAATTTTCCTGCTACTGCTTTTTTTCGAAGTCCAGGACTAATTGATTGTGCAATGTCTTCTGTAGTAGTTCCTTTGTCAAATGATTTTGAATTGCCATCTGGAAACTTAATATTAATTTGTTCCATATCGAAACCCTCCATAAATTTTATTCTATGATCGCTGAAGAAAATAAAAAAACTCCTCCCTATAAAAGGGACGAGTTCGTCGCGGTACCACCCTAGTTATCTAGATGTATTCTAGATATCTCTTCATAAGATAACGGTCTTGAGCCGGATACTGATTACCAGCATCTAAATATGAAGGAGTAATAATTTAATATATCAACCAAATTCTCATCAATTGTTGGCTTGCTGTATGATAGAGATTAAATTACCATATCTTCATTTATTTCAACGATTTAGATTTATCTTTATTATACATCACACATTGTAAATTTCAATTATTTCGTAAATTTTTCCCATCTAAATAAAATTCATTTGCTAAACTTTTGATACGTTCGATAATTCGAGCAGCTTTCGTTATTTCTGCCCCTTTGTTTGAAATAGATAAATGATGTTCTAATTCTTCCAAATTTAGATTTGAACTAAAGAATGTTGGTAATTCATGAACCATACGATAATGTAATAAGGGACCTATTACCTCATCCCTTACCCAAGTTGTGACATCCTCAGCTCCGATATCATCTAACATTAATATATTTGCTTCTCGTATACGCTCTAACTTTTCATTATAACTTCCATCTTTAAAACCACCTTTGAGTATACGAATGTATTCAGGTAAATATACTATTGTAGATGGCACATGTTTTGACTTAAGCTGATTTGCGATCGCTCCTAAAATAAAAGATTTACCTGTTCCAAATGGGCCATGTATATAAAGACCCTTAACGCGTTCACCGTTAACTAACTTTTTACAAATATCGTTAACTTCCATCGCTATTTCAAGTCGACTTCTATCGTTGGTATAGATATCTTTAACTTTTGCATTCAACGTATCACGTTGTATGTGATGGGCAGTAATGAGTTGTGAACTTAAACGTTCTTCATCGTATTTAATTTTGCAAGGACATAATCGATAACGAACTTTAATACGCTCATTTTCTATATATAATTCTGGAATATGACCTTTAACAAAGTTTGGACAATGTGCATAATCGTGACCATCGTAGTGTTTTTGTTGATCTTTATATTCTTGAAGTACATTTAAATCTTTATCAATCATTTCATTAGTAAGTTCTGACTGGTGTTGATTTAAAAATTGCTTAACATCAGAATCATTAATGACTTGATTTTTTATTTTAGCAATTCTTTTGTTTAAATTATCTTGATTTTTTATAAGTTTACTAAATGGTTTCATCTAATCCTCCCAATCTTGTTCTAATTGAGCACGAAACGCTTCTCTATCTTTTTCAAATTGCGCATCATTATTGTTTGGTTTTTCATCTTGTTGATTTTTATTTTTTAACCACTTTGGTGTTTTTTCTATCGATGCAACGTCACGTTGTTTATACTGACGTTTTGTTTTTTTAGTTATACTATCATTGATTTGTTGATTTGTTTTCAGCGCATAATCGTATGCTTGTTGTGCAGTTTTAATACCTAACTTTTTCCAATTTGAAGCGATTTCAAATATATAGGATTTAGGAAGTTTCATTTCATTCTTAAGCATTACAAATTGTAATAAAATATTAATTACACCAAATGACAATTTTTCACGCTCTATTAACTCTTCTACCATTCTTTTTTGTTGTAAAGTTGGTTCTGATTCTGACCAAGACGCTAACATATCGATAGGACTTGTGTCTTCTAATAACTTAAACCAACTATCACTTTCCTTTATATCATCAGTAGTCTCATTTGGACTCTGTGATTGTTCTAAATGATTAGAAGGATTAGCTTTAGTTTGTAACTTAGGAAGCTGTTGTTGATGCTCAATTAAGTAATGAGACCTTGCTTGTTTTCTCATCTCTTCAAATGATAACGTTTGATTTTGTGTGATAGAGTTAAGAATGATTCGTTTCATAGAAGTAGGCGTTAACCCATATAAAGTAGCCAATTGTAAAATTAATTGTTTTGCCTCTTTAGTGATAATTTCTCCACTTATAAAATGATGTTGTAACATATCTCTCAACATATCAAAGTCAAATGATTCATTATCTAAATCTATAGTAGCTGAATGATTTTCCTTTTGAATTGTTGAAGCATCAATAGATATATTTTTATGTGGAACCTTGAATACATCAGTAAATTTGCGCGTTACTTGTTGAAATGCGTTTAAATCTGGTTCATTTTTTTCAAAATACGCTTTTAAATCTTTATATCTTCGATTATCAACTTCATTGTATAGGTATATAGATAACATTGGATCATTAAAAAATTGGTATGCAGTTGGAGGTTGAATCAATTCATATATAAACATAGACTGATTACTATCATGTTTTACAAATGTTTTAATTAACCCAATGCCTTCAAGTAAATCCATATATTCACGGAATTCTAATAAATTTATTTTAAGCTCATTCATAATAGTGTAATGTGTGAGAATAGTATCTTCAACTTCATCGATAAATTGGTTCATGAAATGATATACACCAATAGCTTTAAAGCCAATTAACGGTATGTACAATCGATTTAATATCTCTAATTGTTGATGATTAAAGAAAAAATGTCGATATACTTTAAATCCATCGTGTGGACTTAAACCATACTCATAAGATTTAAAACTCATTTATGAATCACTCCGTTTGTTATCATCCAAAATACCTTGCATCGATGCTAGTAATTGATCCACATCTTTAAACTCTTTATATACTGACGCAAATCGTACATAAGAGACTTGATCTACATGCATGAGCAAATTCATTACATGTTCACCTATATCTCTAGATGAAATTTCTGTATGACCTTTATCGCGTAATTGCCACTCTACTTTATTAGTAATGTCTTCCAATTGTTGATATCTAACTGGTCTTTTTTCACAAGATCTTACAAGGCCATTTAATATTTTTTCTCTTAAAAATTGTTCACGTGTTCCATCTTTTTTGACCACAATAAGTGGACTCACTTCAATATGTTCAAATGTTGTAAATCTTGTCCCACAATTCTCACATTCACGTCTTCTACGTATTGCGTTAGCTTCATCAGCATGTCTTGAATCTACCACACGTGAATGTGTGGCACTACATTTTGGGCATTTCATATCTGTCACCCTCTTGAATAGATTATGCTCCATTATACTATAAAAACGATTTATGACAAAAGAACTCATATGTATTAATAATAAATTGATACAACTTAGCTGTCTAAACCTATATAGAATATAAAAAGAAAGTGAAATAGAATTCAATATAAATTCTTTTTTCACTTTCCTATATATGACTCATTAAAAAATTATTTAATGTTTTTATAATGTTTTAATCTATAAAATCAAGGACATTAGATTAGGCTATCAACTCTAAAATTAACAATCTTTTATTTATTAAAAGCTTAAACTGCAGTCACAGTAGACTTTTCTACTAGTTGTTCACCAATCATTTCAGCTACTTCTACTACTCTATTAGAATAACCCCATTCATTATCATACCAAGCAATCACTTTCACCTTATGTTCATCCATTACAATTGTATTCTCAGCATCGATAATAGCTGAATGTGGATTTGTATTAAAATCGACAGACACTAAAGGTGCATGTTCTACTTCTAAAACACCATCTAAATCTGAATGACGAAATGCATTATTAATTTCGTCAACAGTTACCGGTTTTTCTAAATCTACAACCAAATCAACTAAAGAAACATTTTTTGTAGGCACACGTAAAGCTAACCCATGAAGTTTACCTTCTAATTCTGGTAAAACTTCTTTCAATGCTTTTGCTGCTCCAGTAGAAGTTGGAATAATACTTTCATTACATGAACGTGCTCTACGTAAATCTTTATGAGGATTATCAATATTTTTTTGATCATTAGTAATTGCATGAACAGTAGTCATTAATCCATTGACAATACCAAATTGATCATTTAAAACTTTAGCAACTGGTCCTATACAATTTGTCGTACATGAAGCATTACTGAAAATGTCATACTTTTCAACATCTAATTTGTCATCATTTACCCCTTTAACAATCATTTGAACTTCTCCACCTTTAGATGGACCAGTTAGTAATACTTTTTTAGCTCCAGCACGAATATGTCCAACTGCTTTATCACCATGATTAAATTTTCCAGTTGCTTCAATTACGATATCTATATTTAAATCTTTCCATGGTAAATTTTCAGGATTTCTATCTGACACTAACTTAATGTCATGGTTGTCAACACGTATACCATCATCAATTGGTTCTACTTTTTTATCATAACGTCCATGCGTTGTATCATAGTTAATTAGATGTGCAATTGTTTCAGGTGGATAGCTTGCATTAATCGCAACCACATTAAAATTTTCATTATGTAATGCAATTCTTAAAACCATTCTTCCTATTCTACCCATTCCATTAATTGCAATATTTGTTGACATTTAAAGCACCCCTTGTTTTATATGTTATACTTTATAAAATTAGTATAACATAATAGATTTCGATTGAAAGCGTTTACCGAAAATAATGTAATATTTTTTACTTTTACATTTTAAGTTTATATAACTAATATATTTTATTGTATAAATAAAAAGAGTTTAAGACTTAAAATAAAGCCCTAAACTCTTTTTTATATTATTCATGAATGTATCCTTTTTCAATCAATAGTTGTTTAAGAATGGTTTCTAATTCAGATTTACTTCCTAAGTTATCTATAACATGATCAGCCATTCTGCTTTTTTTATCAATTGATATTTGACTATGAACTCTCGCTTTTGCTTGATCCAAGTCTAAATTGTTACGTTTCATTAAACGTTCAATTTGTACACTTTCTGATGTGTAGACGAGCCAAACTTCATCCACAGTATCTTGTAAATCATTCTCAAACAGAAGCGGAATATCCATAATCACATCATATCCCTGTTGTACATAGTGTTGCTTTTCTTGTTCCATAATCGTTCTTACAATAGGATGAATAATTTCATTAAGTTCTAATCGTTTTTCTGGATGATTAAATACTAATTCTCCAATGTATTCTCGATTCATTTCTCCGTCACTTGTGATTGCTTCATCGCCAAACGTTTCTTTTATTCGTTCCAAAGCAGTTGATCCTTTCTCTACTGCTTTTCTTGAAGCTATATCTGCATCGACAATTTTAAATCCATATTCTGATAATAATTTAGAAACTGTTGACTTTCCGGTAGCTATTCCACCTGTTAATCCAATTACTTTAGGCATTTATATCACCGCTCACTTTATTTATTTCTGACAATATGGGCAAAAATGACTGTTTCTAGATGCTATAACCTTTTGTTCAATATCATGGCCACATACTTTACATGTCTTTTGTTTGTATACATTTAAATGTAATTGCATTTGTCCAGTTTTTCCGTCTGCATGACGATAATCTGAAATACTGGTTCCACCATTATCAATACCCTCTTTTAAAACTTCTTGTACATAATAAAAGAGCATTTGTCTTTCTTGATGAGACGTATCTTTTACTTTTCTAGCAGGATGGATACCTGCTCTAAATAACGCTTCACAAGCATAGATATTTCCACATCCTGCTACGATTTTATGATCCAATAACATCTGTTTAATAGGTTTATTGGCTACTTTTTTTTGAGATAAATAGTGATTAAAATGTTGTAACGCTTCTTCGTCAAAAGGCTCAGGCGCTATTTCTAAAAATGAAGGATAATCTTCAAATGAATTTAAATTTCTAATCTCACCAAATCGACGTATATCTGAAAACACTAATTTTTTTCCATTATTTAAATGAAAAATCACGTGCCAATGTTTACGATAGTTGGGAATTGCTATCTCAGATAGGTGATTGACAATGAAAAATCCACCAGCCATACCTAAATGACTAAGTAACACACGTTTACGATTATGCTTTTCAATATGAAAAACAATATATTTACTTCTTCGTTCGACTTTAATTATCTTATAGCCTTCGCAATTCAAACGAAAACCATCTAAATTCATTCCTTTGATAATCGTTTCTTTATTCTGACTTTTACCTTCAATTACTTTTTTAGAAAATGAAATACTTTTAATTGTAGTATTTACAATAAAAGGTTCTATTCCCCTTTTAACATGTTCAACTTCTGGTAATTCTGGCATTATTCATTCCTCTTTCTATTTCGCATCATACCAAGTAGGACCATAATTAGAGTCTACTTTTAATGGAACATCTAGGTCTAATGCATGCTCCATGATATCTTCAACAAATAAACTAAATTCTTCAACTTCAGACTTAGGCACTTCAAATATTAATTCATCGTGTACTTGTAAAAGTAATTTAGCTTTGTAAGACGTATGTTGAACTTGCTTATCAAATTCCACCATAGCAAGTTTAATAATATCTGCTGCACTTCCTTGAATTGGAGTGTTCATTGCTGTTCGCTCCGCAAAACCTCTTAAATTAAAATTACGACTAGTAATGTCAGGAATATAACGTCTACGATGCAATAATGTTTCAACGTAGCCATTTGCTTTAGCATCCTTTACAATGTCACTCATATATTGCTTAACTCCAGGGAAACTTGCTAAATAATCATCAATAAATATTTTTGCCTCTTTACGAGTTATATTTAAGCTTTGACTTAAGCCATAATCACTAATACCATAAACGATTCCAAAATTTACAGCTTTGGCTTGTCTACGCATTAAATCAGTGACTTCCTCCGCTTCAACACCGAATACTTTTCGTGCTGTAGCAGTATGAATATCCTGTCCATGAATAAATGCTTCTTTTAAACTGTCATCTTGTGTAATATGTGCTAAGACACGTAATTCAATTTGAGAATAATCAGCAGATAAAATAACACTGTCTTCAGATGAAGGTTTAAATGCTTTACGTATTTTACGCCCTTCTTCAAGTCGAATCGGTATATTTTGTAAATTAGGATCAACTGAAGATAATCGTCCAGTTTGTGCTAATGTTTGATTAAAACGAGTGTGTATACGCTTATCATTACTAATGACTTTTTGTAAACCTTCCACATAAGTAGATTGTAATTTAGCTAATTGACGATATTCTAAAATATCATTAATGATAGGATGTTCATTCTGTAACTGTTCTAGGACATCGACCGCTGTAGAATAACCTGTTTTTGTTTTTTTAATGACAGGTAGTTTTAATGTTTCAAATAAAACAACACCGAGTTGTTTAGGCGAATTAATGTTAAATTCTTCACCTGCTGCATCATGAATACGCTGAACTAACAATTCTAACTTCTCTTGTAATTCTTGTTGCATGCGTTGTAAATCATTTATATCTGTATAAATACCAATTTCTTCCATTTTACTTAAAATACGTGCTAGCGGAAGTTCTAAATCTTTTAGTAAATTCATTTGTTGATGTGATTCTAGTTCTTTTTCCATTAACGGTTTAACAGCATCAATAGATTTAGTAATAGATGCAATATGCGTATTTAAAATTTCAGCATTAGGAACTTGTCGCTTTTTACCTTTCCCATAAATAGAGACATCTTCTTTAACATACGTTTGATGATAATTTGTTACAACCGAATAGACATCATCAATCGTTCGTGATGGATCAATAATGTAGCTTGCTAACATCGCATCAAAAACGATATTTTGAATGGTAATATTTAATCTGTGTGCTATAACAAATGTTTTCTTTGCGTCATAAACTACCTTTTTAGAATTTTCATTTTCCAACCATTTAATAAGTTCTGGATAATCTTTAATATTATCTGCATCAACTACGATATAACGTTCTTTATCATAAAATCCAAACTTTAAAATATCATCTTTTAAATAATTAGAACCATCTATTTCGAAATGAATCACTGCTTCATCAAGATGATTAAAATCAACATATTCAAATGTAGGCAAAATATCAAAAGAAACTTGTTTTTGTTCTTGCTCAAATTCAGATGCTTCATTATCTATATCTGCTAATAATTGTTTAAATTCTAATTTCTTGAAAAGTTCAATTTTTTCATGATTATCCTTGATATCACTTAATTTCGTATCACTTAAAGTGACTTCTATTGGACTATGTCGATTAATTGTAGCAAGCTCTTTACTCATTAATGCATCTTCATGACTAAGTTCGAGCTTTTCTTTTAATTTTTTACCAGATACTTTATCAATATTCTCATAGACACCTTCTACAGAATCAAATTGATTTAAAAGTTTAATTGCTGTTTTTTCTCCTACTCCAGCTACACCGGGTATATTGTCTGAACTATCTCCCATTAAACCTTTCATATCAATAATTTGTATTGGTTTTAAACCATTATATTTTTCTGCTATAAATTCTGGAGTATAGTGATCAACGTCTGTGACCCCTTTTTTAGTATAATAAATAGTCACATTTTGAGTTGCTAACTGTGTTAAGTCTCTATCTCCAGTTACAATAATAGTTTCAAAATCATTTTGATCTGCTTCTTTACTTAATGTACCAATAATGTCATCTGCTTCGTAGTTTTCTAATTCATAATGTTTAATATGATAAGCATCTAACAATTGTCGAATATAGGGGAATTGTTCGCTTAATTCGGGTGGTGTTTTTTGACGTCCACCTTTGTATTCACTATATTTAGAATGTCTAAAAGTAGTCTTACCTGCGTCAAAGGCTACTAAGAAATGTGTAGGTTGTTCTTCTCTGATAATTTTTTCGAGTAATTTGGCAAACCCAAGAATCGCATTTGTATGAATCCCTGCTTTATTAGATAAAAGTGGCAATGCGTAAAAAGCTCTAAAACTTAAACTATTGCCATCTATCAATACTAATTTATTCAAATTTTAAACCTCCAGAATGAGTTTAATTATATTTTAGCATAAACCTTTGGTCATAACGACTGAACGATATTTTACGAATGTCAAAAAATAAAATCCTACAAGTTTAGGTCCCTTTAAAATCCTAAAAACATAAAAAAGTATTTTAAAGTGTGGATGACCTAAACTTGTAGGACAAAATAGTTATTCGATTTTATCTATAAATGAGACTCTAAATAGCGATCCTTTATTCAGTTCACTTTCGACCATAATGGTACCGTGAAGTGCTTCTACAATATGTTTTGTAATCGATAATCCTAAACCTGTTCCACCAGAGTCACGACTTCTTGCTTTATCTACTCTATAAAATCTCTCAAAAATATGCTTTTGATCTTTTTTGTCTATCCCAATGCCATAATCTTGGATTTCTAGATTAACTTTTATATCTTCTCTGTAAACTCTAACAATAACTTTATTATTTTCATATGAATAGTTAATGGCATTTGAAAGTAAATTCGTGATAACTTGAGACAATTTTCCTTCATGCGCTTCAATAATAACATCATTTTCTATTTCAGATTTAATAGCGATATTTTTATACTTAGCTTGAGTTTGTAGATTATGGATTGTATTATGTGCTAAATCTGAAAGATTAACATAAGTAGTCTCAATCTCAGTTTGTTGTTCAATATGAGATAAATCCAATAAATCCATGACAAGTGATTCTATACGATTTGATTCTTTTAAAATAATATTTAAAAACATATCAAGAGATTGTTCATCATTCTTTGCACCTTCAATTAAGGTTTCTGCAAATCCTTTAATTGAAGTGATTGGAGTTTTAAGTTCATGTGAAACATTTGCAACAAACTCACGTCTCAAATTCTCTAATTTTTTTAGATTAGTGATATCATGTAATACTACAACCATACCTTGAAGTTTCTTTTTTGATTTACTTAAAATGGGAATACAAGAAACATCAAAATATTTTTGATGAACATCATTAATGTATAACTCAATTTGTTCATGCAACGGTTTTTCAGTTTTAAAGCTTTCAATAATAAGATGTTGAATTTCTTTATCTAAATGTACAGTATAATCTTTATTTTCGACTTTACTATCTGGTTTGAACACCTCGTAATAAGCATGGTTTGCAATAACAATTTCACCTTGTTTATCTATCATTAATACCGAACTAGGAATATTTTCTAATGTTGTTTTAAGGCGATTAGATTGCATTTTTTGTTTATTATTTAATTTTTGCAATCGTCTTGCTAAATCATTGGTAGTAACAAATAATGCTTTTGTTTCTTTCACATTACTTTCAGGTACTCTAACATGATAATATCCATCTGCAATTAAAGATGTCGCATAAGTAACTTCGTTGATTGGTCGTATATAGGTGCGATTAATGCTTCTTACAGCTAAATAAATAGCAAATAACACAATGATTCCAATTAATGATAAGTACTTCCACATATTTTTTTGTAAATCTAAAATTTCAGTATTAATACCACTTATGTATATTGTTTGATTACTTACAGTATTTTTAAATGTGTAATCCACCTTATCCTTATTTTTATGATATATAATATTCGAAGGATTAGCTGCATTATCAATAGTATGATTAATTTGATGTTGATTGCCAGTTTGATATAACACATGTCCATTTTCAGAAATTTTAACAACCAAATTTTGATTTTGTGCTATACGCTGAATGTCTGCTTGTTTATTTCGCTTATTTAAATTTACGATATTTTCTGATAAATGATTTAATTCTCTAGTTTGAGTATCTGATAATATCTGATAAATCGTATGATGAAGAATTGCACCTAAGCCTATAAAACTAATAATTGTGATTGTACATAGTAGAAGTAATAATCTATGATGAAATTTAATCATTAAGCTTTAGGTCTTTCTAATTTATAACCCAATCCACGAACTGTTTTTATCAACTTAGGTTGTTTAGGATTTTCTTCTAATTTATCTCTTAAATGACTAATATGAACATCTACAATTCTTGAATCTCCTGCAAACTCGTAATTCCACACTGAATTTAACATATGTTCTCTAGTAATTACGCGTCCTTGACGTTCAATAAGATAAAGTAATAACTCAAATTCTTTAGGAGTAAGTTCAAGCAAGGTATCATCTCTATAGACTTCAAAGAATTCAGGACGAATTCTAATATTATCAATTACAATATCTTCATCCTCCACGTCATCTTTTACGACTTCATTAGCAATTTGAGAGCGTCTTAAAATAGCTTTTACTCTTGCTACAACTTCTCTTGGAGAGAAAGGTTTAGTCATGTAATCATCAGCACCTAATTCTAAGCCTAAAACACGATCAAACTCATCATCTTTAGCCGTTAACATTAAAATAGGTACAAGATTTTTATCAGATCGAATCGTTTTACATACTTCTATTCCATCTTTTTTAGGTAACATGACATCTAATACAATCAGTTCAGGTTTAACCTCTTTAACTTTTTTGAGTGCTTCTTCACCATCATACGCTACATCTACAATATAACCTGCTGTTTCTAAGTTATATTTTAGTAACGTTACTATTGATTGCTCGTCATCAACCACTAATACTTTTTGTGACATGATTTGCCTCCCTAAATAGAATTAACAATTTCAATTTTATTATAACTGAAATTTAAATAAAAATAACATACAACATATTGAATTTACATAAACTTAACATTTACTTATTATTTTCAATTTGTTAAGAATATTTTTCGTTAATCTTGTTTTGATATTTATTAATAATGAACAAAAACAGTCTAAGACATCAAAATCCATCTTAGACTGTTTTATCAAAATAAATATTATTTTAAGTTTTTAATCAATTCATCGGCAAATTCTGAAGTTGATACTTCAGTAGCTCTGTCCATTAAGCGAGCAAAATCATATGTCACAATTTTAGAAGCAATTGTAGCTTCAATAGCATCAGTAATTTTATCAGCCGCTTCTTGCCATCCTAAATGTTCTAACATTAATACAGAACTTAATAATTCAGATGATGGATTCACTTTATTTAAGTTAGCATACTTTGGTGCTGTACCATGTGTTGCTTCAAAAATAGCATGCCCTGTCTCATAGTTAATATTAGCACCAGGAGCAATACCGATTCCTCCTACTTGTGCAGCAAGTGCATCTGAGATATAGTCGCCATTTAAGTTCATTGTAGCTACTACATCATGTTCTGCTGGACGTGTTAAAATTTGTTGTAAGAAAATATCTGCTATTGAATCTTTAATAATAATTTTACCGTCTTTTTCAGCTTGTTGTTGTGCGTCATTTGCAGCATCTTTACCATCTTTTTCAGCAATGTCATCATATTGTTGCCAAGTAAATACTTTATCAGAAAATTCGTTATGAGCTAAATCATAACCCCATTGTTTAAATGATCCTTCTGTAAACTTCATAATATTACCTTTGTGAACTAATGTTACTGATTTACGGTTATTATCAATTGCATATTGAATAGCTGATCTTACTAAACGTTCGGTTCCTTCTTTAGAAACTGGTTTAATACCAATACCAGAAGTTTCGGGAAAACGAATATTTGTAGCACCCATTTCATTTTGTAAGAAGTCAATAACTTTTTTAACTTCTTCTGTTCCTTCTTTAAATTCAATTCCAGCATAAATATCCTCAGTATTTTCACGGAAGATAACCATATCAACATCTTGAGGACGTTTTACTGGTGAAGGTACACCTTTAAACCAACGTACTGGACGAAGACAAGTAAACAAATCCAATTCTTGTCTTAATGCTACATTTAAAGAACGAATGCCTCCGCCAATTGGTGTAGTTAATGGCCCTTTAATTGCGATTAAGTATTCTTTGATGGTATCTAAAGTTTCTTGTGGTAACCATTCACCAGTTTCATCGTACGCTTTTTGACCAGCTAATACCTCTTTCCACTCAATACGCTTTTCACCGTTATATGCTTTTTCAACCGCCGCATCAACAACACGACTAGCTGCTTTCCAAATATCAGGACCGATACCATCCCCAATAATAAATGGAATAATTGGTTCATTAGGTACATTTAATAATTCATCATTTGCTCTAGTAATTTTTTCAGCTGCCATTATAAAAGCCTCCATAAATTAAATTTTGAAATATTTTATCTTTCTTCTACTGCTACATATTTACGATTTGTTTCTCCAACATATTTTGCACGCGGACGAATAATTCGATTATCACGATATTGTTCTAAAATATGCGCGGTCCATCCTGCAGTACGACTTACAGCAAAGATAGGTGTAAAAATATCGTGTGGAATTTCCATGCTATGATAAACAGTTGCACTAAAGAAGTCTACATTTGGAATTAAACCTTTTTCATCATGCATACGCTTTTCAATTGCAAGAGAAATTTCATATAATTCGTTATGTCCAGTTTCAGAAGTTATTTTTCGACTCATTTCTTTTAAGTACTTGGCACGTGGATCTCCCTCTTTATATACACGATGACCGAATCCCATGATTTTTTCTTTGTTAGCGAGTTTCTTATCTAAATAATTATCTACTTCATCAAGTGATTTAACTTCTGATAGCATTTTCATAACTTGTTCATTTGCTCCACCATGTAAAGGGCCTTTTAATGAACCAATTGCTGCTACAATACCTGAATACATATCAGATAAAGATGATACTGCGCATCTTGCTGTAAATGCTGAAGCATTAAGTTCATGATCAGCATGTAATATTAAAGCTTTATTAAAAGCTTCAACTTCAGTATCAGATGGCAATTCCCCTTTTAACATATACAAGAAGTTTGCTGCATAGCTTAAATCAGAATTGGGCTTAACAGGTTCCTTTCCTTCTCGCACGCGTGAAAACGCTGTAACTAATGATGCAATCTTTGCTTGGATACGAATAGCTCGATTTTTTCGACTTTCATCTGTTTCCTCTTCAGCATCTGGATCAAAGTGTGCAATATAAGAAACAGAGGTACGTAATGCAGTCATTGGATGTACATCATCCGTAGCATATTCTTCAAAATGCTTATATACCCTTGGATTTAATGTCATATATTGTTTAAGTTTCTCTTTTAATTCTTCAAGTTCTTCTTGTGTTGGTAATCTATAATTCCATAATAAGAACATGATTTCTTCAAATTGAGCATTTTCAGCTAAATCATCAATATCATATCCTGAATAAGTTAATTGACTGTCAATAATTGAACTAATTTTAGTTTCTGCTGCGATAACCCCTTCTAAACCTTTTTGTAATTCTGCCATAAGTAATTCCCCTTTTCTTTTACATAATGTAATGGCTTTCATAAAATAGTATATCTAAAATTATAAGTTTTGTGAATAATTATATATGTGGTTTAAATTTTCATTAGTAAATTATTTATATATTAATTTTAATTATAATGATAGTAAAAATTGTTATAAAGCTATTTATGAATAGTAAGACAAGGTTGACTTATGTGAAAATAATGAATATTTTAATTATTTATCAACAATGATTATTTTTTATTAACTCAATGTTAATAAAATTTTTAGAAAAAATTTAGAAAAATAATTGTCGAATTTAATATATAAGTGCATAATTAATATTAATTAAATGTAAGGGAGTTGTCTTATGGCAGAAGAAAAATTACAAAGAGGATTAAGTAATCGTCATGTACAATTGATTGCTCTTGGTGGCGCTATCGGAACTGGATTATTCTTAGGTGCAGGTCAAACTATAGCTATGACTGGACCTTCTATTCTATTAACCTATATCATTATTGGATTCATGCTATTTATGTTTATGAGAGGTCTTGGAGAAATCATTATTCAAAATACTCGTTTTAAATCATTTGCTGATGTAACAAACGAGTATATTGGACCATTTGCAGGATTCGTTACTGGATGGACATATTGGTTATGCTGGATTATAACGGGAATGGCAGAAGTAACTGCAGTTGCCAAATATGTTAGTTTCTGGTTTCCAACTATACCAAACTGGATTACTGCTTTATTTTGCGTATTAATATTAATGGTTTTTAACTTATTAAGTGCAAAATTATTTGGAGAATTAGAATTCTGGTTTGCTATTATTAAAATTATAACTATTATAGCTTTAATCGTCATTGGTGCAATAATGATTTTATTTGCTTATAAAACTCAATTTGGACATGCAAGTTTAACTAATCTTTATAAACATGGTATTTTTACCAATGGAACCTCTGGTTTCTTTATGTCATTCCAAATGGCTTTATTCTCATTTGTTGGTATTGAAATGATTGGGGTAACCGCTGGTGAAACTAAAGATCCAGAAAAAACAATACCTAAAGCTATAGATGCAGTACCAATTAGAATTTTAATTTTCTATGTAGGTGCTTTAGCAGTCATTATGTCTATTATTCCTTGGGACAAAGTGGATCCAAATGAGAGCCCATTTGTTAGATTGTTCTCATTAATTGGTATTCCGTTTGCAGCTGGATTAATTAACTTTGTAGTTTTAACTGCTGCTGCTTCATCTTGTAATAGTGGTATCTTCTCAAATAGTCGTATGTTATTTGGATTATCTGAACAAAAACAAGCGCCTTCTATATTTAAAAGTACTAACAAACAAGGTGTACCACATATCGCAATTATAGTATCATCTGCGTTATTATTGGTGACAGCATTATTAAACTATATTTTTCCAAATGCAACGCTAGTATTTACATATGTTACAACAATTTCAACAGTATTATTTATTATCGTGTGGGCTTTAATTATTTGGGCTTATATTAATTATCATAGAAAAAATCCTGAATTACATAAAAAAGCAAAATTCAAACTTCCTGGTGGAAAATATATGGCCTATATTATTTTAGCATTCTTCATATTTGTGTTTTGTTTACTATTTGTAAATGCAACAACAAGAAACGCTATTTTCTTAACACCCATTTGGTTTATTATTTTAGGTATTATGTATTTAAGATATAAAAAAGTAGCAAATTAACATTAAAATATCAATATAAAAAATGACTGGAACAATTGATAATGTTCCAGTCATTTTTATGTTAATGCAGTCGATGTCTGAATTGAAATACTCTTGTAATAAGCATTTTTAAACACTACTATCCCCAACATAGAGATTTTCTTAATGAAAATCTACGTTCAACGCAAGGTGGGACGACGAATACGGCTCTATTCCACTTTTTTAATATGTTTAAATAATATAAAAAAGAGCGAGAATTTTATCCACTAATGTGGTTATTCTCGCTCTTCTAGCATTTTAATTAAACATACTTATACAGTTGTTTAATTAAAGGACATTCGCATACCCTTCAAAAATTCTACCTTGATTTGCATCAACAGTAATTAATAAGTCATTTTTCAATTCTTTAGTTGCATTTTCAACACCAATAATAGTTGGGATACCTTGTTCAAGTCCAACGATTGCACTTGGTGATGTTATACCGTTTTCTTCAGTAATTAAACCTGCAGCTTTTTCAACATATGGAACATAACTTTCGTCTACTGAATTAGTCACAATAATTGATTCACTTAGGTCTTTTCCTTCTAAATCACTAGCAGTTTTAGAAATCACTGTTTTACCAGTTGTTGATCCACGACCAACACCTTGACCTTTAGCAATTTCATCACCTACTAAATGTAATTTCATCATATTAGTCGTACCTTTTTCACCAGTTGGAACGCCAGCAGTAATGATAATTAAATCACCATTACCAACTTTTTCAGTAGCAACAGCTGTTGCTACTGCATTATTTAATAAATCATCTGTTGTTTTACGTCCTTTTTTAACAACTGGATATGCACCCCATACTAGTGCTAATTGTCTTGCAGTATGTTCACTAGGTGTTACTGCAATAATATCTGAATGTGGACGATATTTAGAAATTGTAATCGCTGTTGAACCACTTTCAGTTGCAGCTACAATTGCTTTAACATTTAAGTTTAGAGCAGTATGTGCTACAGATACACCAATCGCATTTACTAATGATGTTTCTACTAATTTAGTACGATCAGATAATAATTTTTTGTAATCTTGAGCAGCTTCAGCTGAAATTGCGATATTTCTCATTGTTTTAACTGCTTCTTCAGGATATTGTCCTGCAGCTGTTTCACCAGATAACATAACTGCATCTGTACCATCATAGATTGCATTAGCAACGTCACTTGCTTCAGCTCTTGTTGCACGTGGATTACGTTGCATTGAATCAAGCATTTGAGTTGCAGTAATGACAGGTTTTCCTAATTTATTACATTTTCTAATTAAATCTTTTTGAACGATTGGCACAGATTCAGGTGGAATTTCAACACCCATGTCACCACGCGCAACCATTAAACCATCAGATACTTCTAAAATCTCTTCGATATTGTCAATACCTTCTTGGTTTTCAATTTTAGGGAAGATCGTAATATTATCATTATTTTCTTGTTCTAAAATTTCGCGAATATCTAATACATCACTAGGACGACGTACAAAGCTTGCTGCAATGTAATCAATATCTTCTTTAATACCAAATTTAATATCTGCAGCATCTTTATCAGTGATACCAGGTAAGTTTACTTTAACACCAGGTAAGTTTACACCTTTTTTATTTTTTAATTCACCAGTATTTAAGATATCACATTTAACTTCGCCTTTATCTTTATCAATATCTTTAACTTGTAATTCTACTAAACCATCATCTAATAAAATGTATGATCCAATTTGAACATCATTAATTAAATCTTCATATGTGACTGAGAATTTTTCAGGTGTACCTTCAACTTGAGACATACTCACAATAACTTCTTTACCTTTTTCAAGTACAATCAAGCCGTCTTTCATATCATGTGTACGAATTTCAGGTCCTTTAGTATCTAATAAAATACCAATAGTTTTACCTAATTTTTTAGATACTTTACGAATTGAATCAATACGTGCTTTATGTTCTTCATGACTACCATGAGAGAAATTTAAACGTGCAACGTTCATTCCAGCATTCATTAATTTTTCTAACATTTCCTCAGACTCTGAAGCAGGTCCTATAGTACATACAATTTTAGTCTTTCTCATTATAAAAGCCTCCTAAATTATATAGATAATTCTTTTGCTAAGTCATAAATACGAGTGTTGAATTTATGGCTTTCATTATTGAAAATTTCATCAAATGGTGTTGCTGTAAGTTGGTTATTTTGTAAACCTACACCGAATCCTGTTTGACCTTGCATTAACAATTCTACAGCATAACCGCCTAATCTTGAAGCAAGTACTCGATCTACACCAGATGGACTACCACCACGTTGGATGTGACCAAGAACAGATACACGTGCATCAACATTGATATATTTAGTTAATTGTTCTGCACATTCATGGCCACTCATACAACCTTCTGCTACCATAACGATAGAATGTTTTTTTCCACGTTTAATACCACTTTCAATTTTTTCAGCAACATCTTTAATATCTGTGTGCTCTTCTGGGACTAAGATTGTTTCAGCACCTACTGACAATCCAGCCCACAGTGCTAAATCACCACAATCACGTCCCATTACTTCTACAACAAAAGTTCTCGCATGACTTGAAGCAGTATCTCTGATTTTATCGACACAGTCAATAATCGTATTTAATGCTGTATCGAAACCAATAGTGAAATCAGTACCATTAATATCATTATCAATTGTTCCAGGGATACCAATTGTTTTTATATCGGTTGTTTCTTCGCTAATACGTTGAGCACCTCTATAACTGCCATCTCCACCGACTACTACAAGTCCTTCAATACCATGCTTGTGTAAGTTCTCAATCCCTTTTTGTCTTACACTCTCATCTTTAAACTGAGGACATCTAGCAGAATATAGAAAAGTTCCTCCTCGTTGAATCGTATCTCCAACACTTCCTAATTCAAGTTTGTGGATATTATCATCAAGTAAACCTTGATAACCCTGATAAACACCAAAAACTTCGATATTATTATAAATTGCTTTTCGTACGACTGCTCTAACAGCAGCATTCATGCCTGGTGAATCTCCACCACTTGTTAATACCGCAATTCTCTTCATAGCGACATACCCTTTCCTAACTATAATAATCTTCATGTATAAATTACCATAATTTTATTATCTATTCCATTAATATTGATAGATTATATATATGTAAACGTTTTAAATTTTTAATTTAATTTATATAAAAAAAATGACTAGAAATTTTAATTAAAATTTCTAGTCATTCTGTGTTAATTAATAAAGGTACCAATATTTCTAAATTTATTAAATCGATGATTCGCTAAAGCTTGTCCATCTAATTTATTTAATTCATTAAGCTGATGAATAAAAGATTGTTTAATTTGTTTTGCTTGAAAAACGACGTCTCTGTGAGCGCCGCCTTGTGGTTCATTAATAACTTCATCTACCACGTTTAGTTCCAGTAAATCTTTTGCAGTAATTTTCATCGTTTCAGCAGCCATTTTTGCTAAAGAGCTATCTTTCCAAAGTAATGCTGCCGCCCCTTCTGGAGAAATAACAGAATAAGTACTATTTTCAAGCATTAATAATTTATTAGTTATACCAATACCAAGCGCACCACCGCTTCCACCTTCACCGATGACAACACCAATCACAGGTACTTTAAGAGAAGCCATCTCAATTAAATTTTTCGCAATTGATTCACTTTGCCCTCGTTCTTCAGCTGCTTTTCCCGGATATGCACCTTTTGTATCAATAAACGTAAAAATAGGACGATTAAATTTTTCAGCTTGTTTCATTAAGCGTAAAGCTTTACGGTAACCTTCAGGATGAGCCATTCCAAAATTACGATAAATATTATCTTTAGTATCTTTCCCTCGTTGCTGACCTATGATAGTTACCGGTTGATTGTTGAGATATCCTATTCCACCAATCATCGCAGGATCATCTCTAAAATTACGATCTCCATGTAATTCAATGAATGAATCAAAGATATATGGAATATAATCAAGTGTTGTAGGTCTTTCTTGAAGTCTTGCAATTTGTACTCGATCCCAAGGTTTTAAATTGGTGTATATTTTTTTTCTTTCTCTTTCCAAAGAGGCTTCTAACAAATCAATTTCATCTTGTAAGTCGACGTCATTTTTTTCTTGAGATTCCTTCAATGAATTAATCTTTTCTTTAATCTCATATAAAGATTTCTCGAAATCAAGCATTCGTCTTCACCTCTTGATGTAGTTTTAAAATTTCAGAAAGTGTTGCTTTCATGTCTTTTCTATGCACAACTTTATCTAATTGACCATGTTCTAATAAAAACTCAGCAGTTTGAAAATCTTCCGGCAATTTTTCGTTAATTGTTTGTTCTATAACTCTACGTCCAGCAAAACCGATTAAAGCCTTAGGTTCGCTTAGGTTAATATCACCCACAGAAGCAAAACTAGCTGATACACCACCAGTAGTAGGATGTGTTAAATAAGAAACATATAATAATCCAGCATCAGAATGTCGTTTTAATGATACACTTGTTTTTCCCATTTGCATTAATGAAATAATACCTTCTTGCATTCTGGCACCACCACTTGCAGAAAATAATACAAATGGTAACCGATGTTCAGTACAATAATCAACGATTCTACAGATTTTTTCCCCTACGACTGAACCCATACTTCCCATTCTAAATCGTGAGTCCATAACTGCAATGCCATATTTCACGCTATCTAATTCTGCTGTACCAGTTACGATGGCTTCATTTAAACCCGTTTTCTTTTGATCTTTTTCCACCTTTTCTTGATAACCAGGAAAATCTAAAGGATTAGAAGATGTCATTTCTTTATCGAATTCTTTGAACGAATTTTCATCTGAAATAGCTTCTATTCTTTTGTATGCAGGAAGTGCGATATGATGATCACAATTAAAGCATACATTTAAATTTTCAGTTAGTTCTTTTGTATACATTATTTTTTTACAATTAGGACATTTAGTCATGATACCCGCTGGTACGTCATTTTGTTTAGAATCCGGTACCGTTAAATATTTCTTTTTTTTACTACTTCTATTAAAAAAATCTTTAAACATGCGTAAACCTCCGCATAACTCACTCAATAATTTCGTTATTTTAAATAGTTACTTTTAAATTCGCTTACTTTATTTTAAATCTGTTAACTTCATTGTTTTATCATATACGTCATGGAAATCTACTTCAATACATGCAACACCTAATTCCATAGCAGATTGTGTTAAATCTTGTGTCGCTGATGGTGTCACTCTTTAATCGAAAGGAGTAGATTCAATATCTAAAACAACTCTAAAAACACCTAGATAAGCTAATATCTTATTAATTTGATTTCGAAAATAAGGTCGTCTCGTTCCTACTACTTTAGCACTACTTCCTTGATTCTTCATAGCTTTCTTTACACGATTCTACTGCCTCTATAGAGTATGCTAAACTTAGCTCTTCTATATTGGTTACTTTAACATAAGGTGTAGTTTTTAATTTACCTTGATTCTCTTTATGCATTTGTAATGCATCGTCTCTTAAAGACATTTAATCAATCTCTAATTGATTTATAATTAAATTACTTTTGAAAAGAAGGATTTTTGTAACAATTAAGTTCAATTTTAAAAACCATTTTTATATGCTACATGTTATTAAATCAAGAGATAAAAAAATCAATAAAATTATTAATTTTTCTTTATAACCATCAATTAACTATATCATAATTTTTTTGCATATAAAAGTTATATAATTCTGATGTCACTTGGCTTGAACATCTTTATAAACCTTTCGACTTGTTCCATTTCTTTTTGTAAAAATCCTAAAGATTGAGTTTGTTGTTGCATTTCATTAAATAAAACTACTTCTAAATCGTTATGTGTCGTTTGATCTATTAAAAATGATTTAATATCTTCTAATTGATTGACGTTTCTAACCATTATTTGTTTGGCTTGAGATAATTTGTTATTTTCAAAGTCGTTAATTGTATCCATACTTTGAATGATAATTTGTCTCTTTTGATTTCGTTCTTCAAATTTGCCATGAACGACTAGAATATCATTTTGTTGTTGACTCATTGTCTCATATTGTTTGTACTTATCTGGAAACAAAACACCATCAATAGTGGTTCTACCATCATCTAGAACCAAGAAAGCCATATGTTGTCCAGTTTTTGTTCTTATTTGCTTAAATTGATTAACCTGAACAAGTATAGGTTGATAATCTAAGCTATTCTTAATCGTAAATATACCTAAATATTGTTTGATATAAAATAATTTTTCAACTGGATGGTTAGAAATATAAAATCCTAAGTATTCTTTTTCATAAGCACTAATTATTTGATCACTGAATTCCTCTTTATCTTCATAGGCTTGCTTCGGTGTTAACATATTAAATAAAAATTCATCTTGTTCAACATTCGAAACTTGATCAATAACTTCATCAATTGTAGATAATAGTGTTGATCTAGTTTTACCAAATGAATCAAATGCGCCCACACATATTAATGCTTCTAATAATTTTCTAGTTTTAATTTTCTTAGGAATTCTTCTGGTGAAATCAAAAAAGTCTTTATACAATCCATTTTCAGATCGTTCGTCTACTATAGATTTGACGCTTTGATATCCCACACCTTTTATTGCACCCAACGATAAATAAATATTTTTTTCTGTCGCTTTGTAAAACCAGTGACTTTTATTAATATCTGGAGGTAAAATATTTAAACTTTGAGTTTTAGCTTCTTCTATTATTATTGCCGTTTTGGTTTCATTACCTATAACATTACTGAGAATATTCGCGTAGAAATAATTAGGATAATGCACTTTTAAATAAGCCATGATATATGCAATTTTAGAATAACTCACTGCATGAGCTCTAGGAAAACCATAATCCGCAAACTTTAATATTAGTTCGAAAATACGTTCACTAATTGATGCATCATAATTATTACTTACAGCCCCTTCAATAAAGTGTTGACGTTCACTTTCTAGAATAGCTCTATTTTTTTTACTCATTGCACGTCTCAATATATCTGCTTGACCATAACTAAAATTAGCGAATTGACTAGCAATTTGCATGATTTGTTCTTGATAAATAATGACGCCATATGTCTTCTTTAAAATAGGCTCTAAATCAGGATGTAAGTATTTAATGTCACTTTGACGATGTCTTCTTGATATGTATGTAGGAATTTCTTGCATTGGACCAGGTCTATACAATGATGTTACAGCAACGATGTCTTCAAAGTGTTCAGGCTGTAATTCCATCAATACTCTTCTAACACCTTCTGATTCTAATTGAAATATACCTGTAGTGTTTCCTAGAGATAATAATTTAAATACTTTTTGATCATTAAAAGGGATTTGTTCTATATCGATATCAATATTTAAATCTTTTTTTACTTGAGTGATAATTTGATGAATAATTGATAAATTTCTAAGACCAAGAAAGTCAATTTTTAATAAACCTAATCGTTCTGCTTCAGTCATTGTCCATTGAGTCAATATACCTGTATCTCCCATTGTTAAAGGAGCAAAATCATACAATGGTTTATCATTAATAATTATTCCAGCAGCATGGGTAGATGTATGACGTGGTAAGCCCTCTAGTTTTTTACTAATTTCAAACCATTTTTCATGACGATAACTTTTATGAACAAATGCTTTAAATTTTTCATTTTGATAGGCTTCTTCTAGTGTAATACCTAATTGATGTGGGATTAAATTCGATATTTCATTTAACGTTTTTTCGTCAAAACCAATAATACGGCCTACATCTCTCGCTACAGCTCTTGCTAATAGGTGACCAAAAGTGACGATACCTGATACGTGATATTGACCATACTTTTCTTGTACGTACTGAATCACTTTTTCTCTTCTTGTATCCTCAAAATCGATATCAATGTCTGGCATAGTGACACGTTCTGGATTTAAAAAGCGCTCGAATAATAAATCAAATTTAATTGGATCAATAGTTGTGATACCTAATAAGTAACTGACTAAAGATCCTGCAGATGAACCACGTCCAGGTCCAACCATCACGTCATGCGTTTTAGCAAAATGTATTAAATCGCTCACTATCAAAAAATAATCTTCGAATCCCATATTCGTTATTATTGAATATTCATGATGTAATCGGTCAATATATCGCTGATCTTTATCTAATTTAAATTCTTTAAGACTATATTTTAACTTTTCTAAAAGATAGGATTTAGTACTTTGTTGATTAGGGGTTTTAAAGTTAGGCAATAGATTTTGATGATATTGAATTTCTGCGTTACACTCATCAGCTAAAGCCTTTGTATTAGCTATTATTTTTTCAGACAATTGAAATGCTTTAATATTTTCACTAGTTGGAAAATATTCATGAGCATCCTTAATATCATTTACTAAATCCAATTTTGTATTGTTTTTTATTGCTTTTAATGCAGGTATTGTATCTGCATCTTCAGGATTTAAATATCTTGCATTATTAAGAAAGACAATTTTATCGTCTGAAAAATCTAATTGACTTGTGTGATTTATGAATACTGACTCATTATTCTTTAGTGTTTGAATTAACGATTGATGAGACGCATGAGCATCTTTAAAAACAATAGCAAGATGATAACTATATTTTTGTAGCCATTTTAGGGGTATCGTAGTCTTTTGTTTCATATTTATTGCAGAAGAAAGTTGATACAGAGCATGGAGACCTTCATTATTCTTTGCGAATAATACTGTTTCAATTGTGCTAATTTCATCAGAAACCATTACAGTCATTCCAAATATTGGCTTAATTCCCTCTTTAACACATGCGTCATAAAACTTAGGGAAGCCATATAATACGTTCGTATCAGTAATTGCAAGTGCTTGATATCTATTTTCTTTTGCCTTTGATACAACATCGTTAATTTTTAAACTTGAATATAATAAATCATATGTTGAATGAATATTCAAATGTACAAACATATATGACTTCCTTTCGTAATTTATAGTTTTTGGCGTAAGGCTTCACCTAAAGTCTCAAATTGTTCCCAATTTTCAACAGAGACTCCAGATGCATTTGGATGTCCTCCACCGCCAAATTGATTAGCTATATCATTAATAGTAATTCCTTTAGAACGTAATCGACATCTAATTTGATCACCTTCATCAACACCAAACATCCATATTTTTAGACCTTTGATATCCGCTACGGTATTAACAAACTGAGATGCTTCGTTAGGTGCAATTTGAAATTGGTTTAGGACGTCTTTAGTAATCTTTATTTGGCAATATTGATGATCTTCACTTAATTGGAAATTTTGTAAAATATATCCTTGGAATGGCATAAGTTTTGGATCTTTCTCACCCAATTGATTTAATATCTCATTATGATTAAATGGAAATTCTAGCAAACGACTAGCAACCTTCATAGTATGTGGTGTGGTATTACTAAATAAAAAACGACCTGTGTCTCCGACAATTCCTAAATATAGAACACGTGCGACAGATTCATCGATAATATTAATATCATTAAAATGTGTAATAAAATCAAAAATGATTTCGCTTGTTGAACTTGCATTAGTATCTACATAATTTATTCTGCCATATTGATCAGTAGCAGGATGGTGATCAATTTTAATTAAATCTTTGCCTTGATTAAATCTTTGATCATCGATACGAGGTGCATTTGCTGTGTCACAAACAATCACTAGAGCGTTTTGATACATATCATCTCTAACTCTGTCTAAATCCCCTATAAATGCTAAAGAAGATTCTGGTTGCCCAACTGCATAAATAGACTTTTCTGGAAATTTACGTTGCAAATAATATTTTAAGCCTAACTGCGAACCATATGCATCTGGATCAGGACGAACGTGTCTATGAATAATAACAGTTTCATATTTATCAATTTCATTCATTATTTTATTAAAAATTTCTACCATTTCTTTTCTCCTTTAATTTCAAAAACTATTTTAAACACCTTCAAACATTTGACATATAACCATTGCATTTGCAACTTTCTCATTTTTACAAGTCATAGTGACCTCTAATTTAGCAAAATTTCTTCCTACATCTAACATGTTATACTTTACATCAAGCGTACTTTCAATTGCGACATTTTTAATATAAATGATATTCAAGCTTTCAATCATAACATCTACTTTTTTATACTTACGCAATTCATGTTTAATTGTTTCTTCAATAATTGCGACACATATTGCTTTACTCAACGTACCATATTGGTTGGTTAAAACTGGTGAAATTTTAACTGAAGTCTCATTATGATTTATTGAGATATGTTTGGCAATTTGATCGATAATGGTTTCTCCAATTTGAGGTTGTCTTCCAATTAATTGCATTGCTTTTAACACATCATTTCGTGTAATAACACCTATTGCTTTTTTATTTCTTGTTGTGACAGGTAAAATTTCAATTCCATCCCAAATCATTATATGAGCACAACTCGCTACTGTAGTTGTTAATTCAACATTGATAGGTCGTCTTGTCATGACTTTATTAATCTTATCATCTTCGTTCATATGAATAATTTCTTTACTCGTTACAATTCCCACAAGTTTCCAATCTTTATTTACTACTGGAAAACGAGAATGTCCTGTGACTTTTGCACGAGAAATATAGTCTTCTAAACCCATTTCATCAAACACTACCGTCATATCATTGATAGGTTTTACGATATCTTCAACAATAAGTATCTCTTTTCTTATCATTTGATTATACATGGCTCTATTAATGATATTAGCTACTAAAAATGTATCATAATTTGAAGAAATAATAGGTAACTCTTGTTTATTTGCATAATCAATAATATTTTGAGCTGTACTAAATCCACCGGTAATAAGTATACCGCTTCCTCTTTTTAATGCTTCCATCTGAACTTCAGGACGGTTACCTACAATCAATAACGTTTGATTTCCAATATACTTTACTACATCTTTTAGTTCCATAGCTCCAATTGCAAATTTACTAACAGTTTTATTTAAACCATTTTTCCCACTTATGATGTCACCTTCAATAATATTCACAATTTCTTGAAAAGTAAGATGTTCAATTTGTTCGCGACTCTTTTTATCTATCCGAACTGTACCCACTCTATCGATGGTGGTTACAAAGCCAAGTTGACTAGCATCTTTAATTGCTCTATAAGCAGTCCCTTCAGAAACATTCATTACTTTGGCTATTTTTCTAACTGAAATTTTTTGTCCTATATTTAATGATTCTATATAAGATACAATTTGTTCATGTTTAGTCATTTTCAACCCTCTTCATTTTTAGACAATGTCTAATATATTATAACTTTTTTATTTATAAAAATCGATTTGAATGTGACAAAAGTATCAAAAACTAACATATCGGTATCATTTTGTTTTTAATGTATAAAAATGAAGTTAATTTAAATAATAAAAATATAAATTTGATGGAAATATTAAATCACTAATTATATAATTAAATATAAGGAGGGATGACCTATGTATAAAAACATATTACTAGGTGTAGATACTCAATTAAAAAATGACAAAGCATTGAAAGAAATTTCAAAATTAGCTGGCCCAGGTACCGTTGTTACAATCATGAATGCGATTGGTGAACAAGACATCCAAGCCTCTATTAAAGGAGGGACTCACATCGAAAAATTGACACATCGTCGTGATCAAGGACTTGAACACACACGTCATACTTTAGATGATTATGGTATTAATTATGATCAAATTATCGTTCGTGGAAATCCAAAAGATGAATTGGTGAAACATGCAAATAGTGGTAAATATGACATTGTCGTATTAAGTAACCGTAAAGCTGAACAACAAAAGAAATTTGTTTTAGGTAGTGTTAGTCATAAAGTTGCTAAACGTGCTACTATCCCTGTTTTAATAGTTAAATAATTTTAATCTTATAAAAAAAGACGGTAAATGCTATATTTACCGTCTTTTCTATATATCATTAAAATGTCACTTCATCACCAGGTTGTAAAATTTGTACTTCTCCTTGAGATACTGCTTCTTTAAATTTCTGTGGATCTTGTTCAATTAATGGGAATGTATTGTAATGAATAGGCACTGAAATTTTAGGTTTAATGAATTCATTTATTGCATAACTTGCATCTTCAATACCCATAGTAAAATTATCACCAATAGGAATAAAACATACATCTACTGGATGACGTTCAGCAATTAATTTCATATCGCTAAATAAACCAGTATCTCCTGCATGGTAAATTGTTTTACCTTCTGCTTCAATGATAACGCCCATTGGCATACCCAAATAAACAGGTATTCCATCTTCATTAGTATAACTTGAACTGTGGAAGGATTGAACAAATTTTACTGTACCGAAATCAAATTGATATTTACCGCCAATATTCATACCATGTGCGTGTTCAATTCCATGATACGTTGTTAAATAGCCTTGTACTTCTGCAGAACCAATCACTGTAGCATGATTGCGATTAGCTAATTCAACTACATCACCAAAATGATCACCATGTCCATGCGTTAAAATAATATAATCCACATCTAATGTCTGCTCATCTAAATCACTTTTATCATTACCAGAAATAAATGGATCAACAATTACTTTTTTGTCATTACTTTCAAAATAAATCGTTGACTGTCCATGAAATGAAAGTTTCATATATAGAACCTCCTATATTTTAATATTATTATTATACCCTGATAATTATATTTATAACTTGAAACACTTTGAATTCATTTCTATTTAGACGTAAAATTAAATTGATTAAACTATAGGAGGATACGTATTATGATTAAAACAGACGAAATTATTGCAACATTAAAAGATAAAAATGCTGATGCAGCATGGATTACTACTCCACTTAATATATTCTACTTCACAGGTTATAGAAGTGAACCTCATGAAAGATTGTTTGCGTTACTTATAACTTCAAATGGTGAATGCACATTATATTGTCCTAAAATGGAAGTTGAAGAAGTTAAGCATTCACCTTTTAATGGAAATATTGTTGGCTATTTAGATACTGAGAGTCCTTTCGATTTAGCACCCCATACATTTGATAAATTATTAATTGAAAGTGAGCATCTCACTGTTAAACGTCAACGAGAACTTACGAATAACTTTAACGTTAAAGCGTATGAAGATATCGATTTAACTATTAAAAAGCTAAGAAATATTAAAGATGAAAATGAAGTTGAAAATATAAAAAAAGCTGCTGAACTTGCAGATAAATGTATAGATATTGGTGTTTCATTTTTATCTGAAGGCGTAACTGAAAGAGAAGTTGTAAATCATATTGAAAATGAAATTAAAAAATATGGCGTTAGTGAAATGAGTTTCGATACAATGGTACTATTTGGTGATCATGCTGCATCTCCACATGGTGTACCTGGAGATCGAACATTAGTTAAGAATGAATATGTATTATTTGATTTAGGTGTAGTCTATAATCAATATTGTAGTGATATGACAAGAACTGTAAAATTTGGTGAACCAAGTAAAGAAGCAAGAACGATTTATGATATTGTCTTAAAAGCTGAACAAAGTGCTATTGAAGCAATTAAACCAGGTGTCCCTTTACAAAATATTGATAAAATTGCTAGAGACATTATTTCAGAAGCGGGTTACGGTGATTTCTTCCCTCATCGATTAGGACATGGACTCGGTTTAGAAGAACATGAATATCAAGATGTATCAAGTACAAATACAAATTTACTTGAAGCAGGTATGGTGATTACAATTGAACCTGGCATTTATGTACCTGATGTCGCTGGCGTCAGAATTGAAGATGATATTTTAGTCACTGATACTGGATTTGAAATACTTACACATTATAATAAGTAATTTAAAATTAAATCTCTCTTTTATATCAAAAAAGCGGAATAGGCACTCATAAAGAATGCTATTCCGCTTTTTATTGAATTAATTTAGATTATTCTTTTAATGCATCTTCAATAGATGTATAAGTTAAATCAAAAGCTTCTGCAACACCTTTATTAGTTACATAACCTTTATACGTATTTAAACCTAATGACAGAGGTTGATTTGCTTTAAATGCCTCTTTATAACCTTTATTAGCAAGTAACTGTGCATAAGGTAAAGTAGCATTATTAAGAGCAATAGTAGACGTACGTGGAACTGCACCAGGCATATTCGCTACTGCATAATGTACAACACCATGTTTAACATAAGTTGGATCATCATGTGTCGTGATTTTATCAGTAGTTTCAAAGATCCCACCTTGGTCAATAGCAATGTCGACTACTACTGAACCGTCTTTCATTTGTTTAATCATATCTTCAGTAACTAAACTTGGTGCTTTCGCTCCAGGAATTAATACTGCACCAATAACTAAGTCACTTTCTTTAACTGCATTTTCAATATTAAGTGGATTAGACATTATTGTATTAACACGACCGTCAAACAAATCTTCTAATTCCGCTAAACGTTTAGGATTTACATCTAAAATAGTTACATCTGCACCTAATCCTAAAGCAATTTTAGCAGCATTTGTACCTGCTTGACCGCCACCAATAATAGTAACTTTGCCTTTTGGTACACCTGGCACGCCACCAAGTAAAATACCCATTCCACCGTTAATTTTTTGTAAGAATTCTGCACCAATTTGAGCTGACATACGTCCTGCAACTTCACTCATTGGTGTTAATAAAGGTAAAGAACGATCTGGTAATTGAACTGTTTCGTAGGCAATACTTACTACTTTATTATCAACTAATGCTTGAGTAAGTTTTTCTTCATTAGCAAGATGTAAGTATGTGAATAAGATAAGACCTTCTCTGAAATATTTATATTCTTCTTCTAATGGTTCTTTTACTTTAATCACCATGTCTACATCCCAAGTTGTTTTTGCATCATTAACTATTTCTGCACCAGCCTGTTTATAATCTTCGTCTTCAAAATATGAACCAGAACCTGCGTTTGTTTCAACAAGTACTGTATGTCCTTGTTCAACTAATGCATGTATACCACTTGGTGATAAACCTACTCTATTCTCATTATTTTTTATTTCTTTTGGAATACCGATTTTCATTCCATCCACCTCCACTTCTTATGGTAACGCTAAAGTAATGAAAGCGCAATCACCAAAGATACACAATGTCCACATAATTGTTGAATTATAAATATTAAATATTCAGAAATTTATGTTAAAATTGAATTAAGAAAAGTTAAGGGGGACTTAAGATGTTAACTTATAAAAACATTTTAATCGCAGTTGATGGTTCACATGAAGCAGAATGGGCTTTCAACAAAGCTGTAGACGTTGCTAAACGTAATGATGCTCAATTAACTATTGTTAATATTATCGATTCAAGAACTTACTCTTCTTATGAAGTGTACGATGCTCAATTCACGGAAAAATCTAAAGGTTTTTCTGATGAACTTTTAAAAGGCTATAAGGAAGTTGCTTCACGTGCAGGTGTTACAAATGTAGAAACTCGTTTAGAATTTGGATCACCTAAAGCGATTATACCTAAAAAGTTAGCAAATGAATTAGGTGTCGATTTAATAATGTGTGGTACTTCAGGATTAAATGCAGTAGAACGATTTATCGTTGGTTCTGTTTCAGAAGCAATCGTTCGTCATGCACCATGTGATGTACTTGTCGTGCGTACTGAAGAAATTCCAGAAGATTTCCAACCTGAAGTTGCAACTCCTGAATTTAGAAAACAATTTTCTTAATAAAGTAATGTATGTAAATAAAGAGGTCTGAGACAATTCCTTATGTCTCAGACCTCTTTAATATGTTAGAGATACAACATTAGAGTGGGACAACAAATTCAACATGACTTTTGTTCTATTCCCCTGTTATATTCTAAAAAACGATGAGATAAGTTTAATCTCATCGTTTTTTTAATATATCTTATAATTCACCGAATTTTACTGTGTCTCTTGCAATCATGACTTCTTCATTAGTTGGAACAACAATTACTTTAACTGGAGAGTGTGGGTAATTTATGAAAGCTTCTTCACCGTGAGTAGATTCATTTTTCTTAGGATCCCAATAAACACCCATAAACTCTAAGCCTTCTAAAATTTTAGCACGTATTGGTGATGAATTTTCACCGACACCTGCTGTGAAGACAATAACATCAACGCCATGCATTCTAGCAGCATAAGAACCAATGTATTTGTGAATTCTAGAAGCAAAAATATCTAAAGCAAGTTCAGCTCGTTCATCGCCATTGGCAGCTTCACCTAATAAATCACGTAAATCACTTGAAGTACCAGAGATACCTAATAATCCAGATTCTTTGTTTAAAACTGTTAAAACTTCATCAGCAGTTTTACCTGTTTTTTCCATAATAAATGGAATTAAAGCTGGATCAATATCTCCTGAACGTGTACCCATTGTTACACCTGCTAATGGAGTGAAGCCCATTGATGTATCGATAGATTTCCCACCATCAATTGCAGCAATTGACGCACCATTACCAATATGACAAGAAATAATACGTAATTCTTCAATAGGTTTTTCTAAAATATCAGCCGCACGACGTGATACATATTTATGGCTTGTACCATGGAAACCGTATTTACGAATACCAAAATCTTCGTAATAGTTATATGGTAAACTATACAAATAAGAACTTTCTGGCATAGTTTGATGGAATGAAGTATCAAAAACTACAACATGTGGAATATTAGGTAATAACTTTCTAAAGGCACGAACTCCCATTAAGTTTGCAGGATTATGTAATGGCGCTAATTCACTTAATGACTCAATTTTTTCTTCTACTTCATCAGTGACTAAAGCAGATTTAGGGAATAATTCTCCACCATGAACAACACGATGCCCTGTACCAGCAATATCATTAATATCATTAATAATACCATGTTTTTTGAAGCTATCTAACATGATATTAATTGCCTCTTCATGATCTTTAATATCTTTAACTCTTTTTACTTTTTCACCATTTACTTCAATAGTAAATATTGAATCTTTAATACCAATACGCTCAATTAAGCCCTTTGTAACTAATTCTTCTTCAGGCATTCTGATAAGTTGGAACTTTAAAGAAGAACTTCCCGCATTAATCGCTAAAACTAATTTAGACATGATTCATTGTCCTCCAATTTATATATTAAATATCCATATCTATTTAACCACTAATACAGAAGTAATTCAAGAATATCACAGTTTATTTTTGTGAATGATTTGCGTCCATCCACTCATTTAATTCGTTAATAAAACCATGGAATTGATTAGGATTTTTAAAATCCGGAATATTAGCTAATAACACTTCTACAGGCTTAGTTTCATTTGCTTTTTTCTTTTGTAGTATTAAAATTGATTTACGTGCATTTTCATTTTTAAACAATGTTTTAGGAAGGTTTAAAAATGCTTGCATTTCAGTTTCTGTAGTAATAAAATTTTGTAACTGTTTCACATGTTCATCTTCAAAAATATTACTAGGTACTACTAAAAAAGCATAGCCACTTTGTTTTAAAGCATAGACGGCTTGTTCGATGAGTAAAAAGTGTGAATAACTATGGCCTTCTTCAAATCCAAGTTTCATTTCTTTACTACGTTCATCTAAAGGATAATATCCAATAGGAAAATCTCCAACAACCACATCAGCTTCCTCCAATGGTAATGGCATAATCGCATCTTGAGGATACACATCAAACGGTATTTCTAAAAAATTCGCTAGATGCACACTAACTCTCGATAAAACAGGATCTACTTCAATTAAGTGATGCATAACTTCGCTATCTTTTAATACTTCATTCACTGTAGCGCTTAAATGACCAGCTCCACTTGCAATATCAACAATCTGTAATTCTTTATTATTTTCTATAAATTTTTGTACTAAAAAACCTAAAATTAAGCCAATAGAATCTGGTGTAATTTGATGATTTGCCTGAATATTTTCTTCTTGTAATAAGCTTAAGTAAGCAAATTGAAATGCTTTTCGACGATCTTGAAGCGTTGCTTGTTCTAATAGAGTACGTTGATTACGATATACATCTTCCATTGCTAAACCTAAATTTTCTATAAAGCTTTGACCATTTTCTTCATTTAACGACTTAGCTTTATCATCTAAAGTTCGGAATAATCTTTCCATAATAGTTTGTTCTTCTGCCATATTCAATTCCTTTCCAATAAAAAAATGTCCATAATGCAAATGTCTTAAAACGAAATCATTCATTTTAAAATACATATGGACAATATTAGTATTATATCTTTAATTTAATCATTTAATAGTGACTTAAATATTACGATAAGCTTCTAAAGCAGCCTCGAAATTTGGAAAATCAGTACCTTCTTGAACTAACTCTTTATAAACTACATGATTGTTTTCATCTAATACGAAAACAGAACGCGCTAATAATCTCATTTCTTTCATAACAACACCATAATGCTCACCAAATGATAAATCTTTATGGTCACTTAACGTAATTACATTTTCTAGACCATTTGATGCACACCATCTTTTTTGAGCGAAAGGTAAATCCGCTGAAATTGTAAGTACTACACCATTTTCTTGAGAAGCTTCTTCATTAAATTTGCGAGTTTGTTGATCACATACGCCAGTATCAATAGAAGGAACAACACTAATCAATTTCTTTTGCCCTTTAAAATTATCTAAAGTAACTTCATTTAAACTATTATCCAAAACTTTAAAATTAGGAGCCACATCTCCTTTTGAAACCTCAGTTCCTTCTAAATGTATAGGGTTATTTTTAAAAGTAATTTCTGTCATATTATATGACCTCCCATTAGTTATTTAAATTATAGTTTAATGATACGATAGTATTTAAACTTATTTCAATCATTTAAAACACTAACTACTATTTTAATTTGAAATGATTTGCATGATATAATCAAAGGTATTTTTTAAAATGAGTAAAATGGTAACTATTATAAATAAAATTTTGACATATCCTACACCTTTTTTGATTGCAAAATGTGCACCAGTATACGACCCAATCACCATACTGACTGCCATAATTAATCCATATGCTATATTTACTTGACCAAGAATAATAAATAATGTTAATGCACCAACGTTTGAAGCAAAGTTTAATACTTTTGCATTACCAGCTGCACTTAAAAAATCAAATCCAAACATTAATAATACAAATAACATAAATGATCCAGTACCTCCGCCTAAGAATCCGTCATAAAATCCAATTAAAAGCAGAAGTGATATAAAGGCAATCGCTTTACTAATAGTAAATTTAGAGAACGTTCTGACATTACCCCATTCTTTCTTAAAAATGGTGTAAATTAAAACAAGTGTCAATATGACTATAACGAGTGGTTTCAAAACATCTGATGGCAAGAAAGTAGCTAAACTTGCTCCACCAACTGCAAATATAAATACAAACGGAAATAGTCTAAATACTATTTTTTTATCAACATTTCCAGATTTTAAAAATTTGATTGCACTCGTTAATGAGCCAAACGCACTTGCTAATTTGTTTGTACCTAATGCTAATGATGGCGGCATTCCTATAGCTAAGAGTGCAGGAATTGATATTAAGCCACCGCCACCTACAACAGCATCTATAAATGCTGCCAAGAAACCAAAACTAATAATAATGAAAATAATATGAAAACTTAGTTCTATAACGCCCACCCCTTATTAAATTACTTTAATACTTTCATATTAAAATAATTCATCAATGAGTGCATCAGTACTTTTATCTTTTTCAGTTTTATAATCTTTATTAATCTCTATTGTTTCTACATTGTCTGCTGCTTCTTGAACAAGATTATCAAAGTTAAACACACTTTCATATTTAACAACTTTATCAAAATCTGGTTCAGTTACAGGGTTTTTAGGCGTAAAAATCGTACAGCAATCCTCATAAGGCTGTATTGAAACTTCAAATGTTCCTATTTCTTTTGCTTTTTTTATAATGTCTTCTTTATCTAAAGAAATAAGTGGTCTTAAAATAGGAGTAGATGTAACATCATTGATTGCGTACATGCTCTTTAATGTTTGACTAGCTACTTGACCTAAATTTTCACCATTTACGATAGCGTTCGCTCCAATACGTTCTAAAATAATATCTGTCACTCGTAACATCATGCGTCTAGTAGAAGTCATGGTATATCGTGGATGCACAGACTTATTGATTTGTTTTTGAAGTGCTGTGAAAGGAACAATATGTAATTTAATGGGTCCTACACGTTCAGATAGTATGCGTGTCAATTCAATCACTTTGTCTTTCGCTTTTTCACTTGTAAATGGTGGACTGTGAAAATGAATAGCTTCTATTTTTACGCCACGTTTCATCATTTCCATACCAGCTACTGGTGAATCAATCCCACCTGATAACTGAAGAAGTGTTTTACCACCTGTACCTGTAGGTAATCCGCCAGCACCATCGATAACTTTAGTATAGATATATACGCCTTCTTTACGTACTTCCACTTTAATATTATGTGTCGGACGTTTAACATCTACTTTTAAATGATCAACTGATTTTAAAATGACACCACCTAGTTCTCTTTGTAGTTGATACGTATCTAATGAAAATGATTTATCTACACGTTTTACATCAATTTTAAAAGTATCTCCATTTGCAAAGTCTTTAGCTAACGAAACACAAAGTTGTTTTATATCTTCAAGATTTTGTGTTGTTTTAAATACTGGACTAATAGATTTTATGCCAAATATCTTTGTTAAACGATTCATGACTTCATTTACATTTGCTTCCTCAAAAAGCGAGATAAACATGCGATCTCTCTCACATTTAACTCGTGTACCTTCTAATGAACGTAATGACTGAATCACATTTTCTTTTAATACATTTGTGAATCTTTTTCTATTTGTTCCTTTTAACGTAAGTTCTCCATATCTTACCAAAATATGATCATATTTCATTTATTTCAACAACTCCTTTATTTGAGCATAGATTAATTTAAATTTATCTTTAAATTGTTCGATATCTTTTTCTGTTGTAGTTTCACCCATGGATAAGCGAACGCTTCCCTCTATTCTGTTGTCCTCGATGTCCATTGCTAACAAAACTTCATTTAATTTTTCTCTTTTAGACGAACATGCACTTGTAGTCGACACCATAATATCCAATTTTGAGAACGCATTAACAAGTACTTCTCCTTTTACTCCTGGAAAAGCAATATTTAAAATATGCGGAGCACTATTTTCTGGAGAATTAATATACACTCCTTTATATTGACTTAAACTTTCTCTAATTACTTTATTATAACGTGATAGACGATGATTAAGCTCATTTAAATTTTGAATTGCAATTTCCATTGCTTTCACAAGTGAAACATTCATTGCTAAATTTACAGTGCCACTTCTAATTCCATATTCCTGGCCACCGCCAAATACTGTCGGTTCAATTTTTTCCTTATTATCGATAACTAATATGCCTTGACCTTTTAAACCATTAAATTTATGACCACTAAAACTTACACTATTTACATTCTCTAATTGCATTGGAATTTTCCCTAAAGCCTGTACGCCATCTACGTGAAAATGTGCCTTAGGATATTGTTTTAATAATGATCCAATTTCTTTTATCGGTTGTATTTGTCCCATAACATTATTGACATACATACATGTAACTAAGCCCACATTATCCGTCATTAATTGTTCTAAATGATTAATATCTATTTGACCATTTGGAGTCACATTCACATATTTCAATATAAATCCTTGTGTTTCTAAATAACGCATCACTTCTAATACTGATGGATGTTCTAATACTGAGGTAATGATTACATTCGCAAACTGTTTTTTTCTTAATGCAATACCTTTGAGTGCAATATTATTAGACTCAGTGGCACCACTTGTGAAAATGACATCAGTATTATTATTGAGGTTTAACATCTCTTTTACACGCGACTTAGCCTGTAATAATATTTTTTCTGATTGTAAGCCCATTTGATGAGGACTATTAGCATTATAATAAGCTTTCTCACTTACTTTTAGAAATGAAGCTAAAACCGCTGGGTTTGGTTTTGTTGTGGCAGCATTATCTAAATAAATCATATATATAGAACACTCACTTTCATCAATAACATATCTAAAACATATTTTAGATTTCTCGACTTAAAAATAGACACTCAAGCATTATACTATTTTTTAAAAAAAATAAAAGAGAATAACCTAGAAATATGTGGATGTCTAGGTCATTCTCTAATTATAAAAATGTATTATCCTTTAATTACTTCATTTTCAATATGTTTTTTTATACCAGGTTCTACGCTTTCAAGTGCTTGCTCTGATACTTCAATTGAGCGCTTATAACGGTTATTTTTAAATAAACGTTCTGCTTCGTTTAAACTTTTATCTACACTATGATGATCTTTACGATATCTGTTTCCATATTGAATTAATCGTTCTGCATAGACTGCATTGACTAATATATCATTCGCTTCATCTTCAAAAGTATTCATTTGAATTACAATTTTTGAAACTTTATCTTTAAGTTGTTTAACATGAAGCGGACGTTCGTTAAATTGTTCGCTGACCGCTCTTACTTCATGGTCGATTTCATTTTTCATAATAACAAATCGCTCTGGAACACTTGTTAGGTTTGAAGCAAGAAGTCGACGATAAATCTCTTCTTTTTTCGATTGAATTTTTAATAGATTATCTTCAGCCTCAGCTTCATCTTCTCTAAGTTGAATCAGATGATTTTGTAATTTTTCTTGTTCTTCATTAATCACTTTTACATGTTCATCTAAGTATTCTAAATTATCTTTTACTTCACTGTATCTCACAGCAGATTTAGACATTTCTTTTAGAATATCATCATATACTACAACTAGATTTTGAATTTCATTTTCATGTTGTCTAATACTATGAACATCACTTTCATTAATGAAATAGTTTTCTCGTATATAGTCGATTTCTGTTCTAAGCGTATAGTTCATTTCTCTCGCTTTGAATAATTCATTTGTAATATCTTCTTTTGTTTCTTCAACTTCATTTTTAGCTTTTACTTCATGCTCAATTAAATCATACATTTCATCAAGCTTATCATTAATTTGTTGCAATTTATCATTAGCTTCCTGTAATTCAAGACGACTAATCATAGGTTCTACAAAATTTAATTCAGTTTTTAAGCTTTGTAATGTACCATCAATTTTTACATGATCCAAGTCATAACCATTTACTTTTAAATCTCTACAACCATATTTTAAATCTTGGAATTGTCCTGGTAACTCTTTTTGAGTTTCTCTAATTAAATCAGGAATTTCATCCATGTATCTTTTTGTTTCATTAATAGATTCATTTAATCCATTAATATGATTATGAGCTTGTACATAGTTACCTTCTTCTTTCAGCATGTCATACTGATCAAGTTCTGGTTCAAAAGCCTCAATACGTTTTTCAAGAGGAGCTGCCGCTTCTCCAAATTGATGTCTATTTGCTAAAACATCTCTTTTCATTTCACGATAATCTATTTTACATTTTTCATAGATTGCTTCGTTATCTTTATGTAGAGAAAGAATTTCATTTACTTCATCTACTTGTGACTGATAACCAGCTTCATATCTATCCATTAATTCATGAGCGTCATCAATTTCAGTTTGAGCTCCTGCAAATTGGAATTTATCAAGTTGAAGCTCAGCGTCATGAATTTTTTCTTCTACTGGTGCTAAATAGTTATTAGTGTGATCTAATGTATCTTGTTTTAACGCGTCGTATTTTGTTCTCGTTTCACCTTTAAGGTTTAAAGCTGATAACTTTTCTAAATTATCTTCAAAAGGTAACTGTTGAACTTTTAATTTACGTTCTTCTGCTTGCTCAACCATTTTACGTTTGTTAGAACGTAAATAAAACATAATACCGACAGCAATCAATATAATAATAATAATTGCTAATATAATGTATAAAACCATCTCATTCTCCTCCTATATTATCATTATTATAACGTATCTTATCCCGTCATTAAAATAAAATTCAAAGAATTGATTGAAAAAATTTTTACATTTATACTAATAATCAAAATATTACATAGAGAGGTTTTTATATGACGACAACTAAAGAAACAAATTACAACTTATTAGGTAAACAACTTGCAAGTCTTATTGAAGATGAAACAAATCTAATTGCAATTTTAAGTAATACTTCAGCTTTACTCAATGACAACTTAGATCAAATCAATTGGGTAGGATTTTATTTAATTGAAAATAATGAACTTATTTTAGGTCCTTTCCAAGGGCATCCTGCTTGCGTGCATATCTCTATAGGAAAAGGTGTATGTGGAACTGCTGTTGCAAATAACCAAACACAACTTGTCGATGATGTAAATACATTTCCTGGTCACATCGCTTGCGATGCTAATAGTAAATCTGAAATTGTCGTTCCAATTCATGTTGATAATGAAATAATCGGCGTGTTAGATATAGATGCGCCTATTACACAACGATTTAGTAAAGGCGATCAACAAGGACTTGAAGAGATAGTTTCTATCTTAGAACACCAATTATCAAAATAATAAATTTAAATGATTCCTTGACACTTTAAAAAATAATGGTACAATGAATTTTGTGTGAATTAACGAAAATAGCAGTTGTATATTATTAAGCTCTATGTTGTTCCCGATGTGGACGTGTCATGTAACTGTAGCTATAAGGTGAAGACACATAAAACAATATATCTTAATGAGCATACAACACTCTTTTTTGTTTATTCATTCCAACAAAAAAGAAAAAGGAGGAGTCTTATTATGGCTCGTTTCAGAGGTTCTAACTGGAAAAAATCTCGTCGTTTAGGTATCTCATTAAGTGGTACTGGTAAAGAATTAGAAAAACGTCCTTACGCACCAGGACAACATGGTCCAAACCAACGTAAAAAATTATCAGAATATGGTTTACAATTACGTGAAAAACAAAAATTACGTTATTTATATGGAATGACTGAAAGACAATTCCGTAACACATTTGATATTGCTGGTAAACAGCACGGTGTACACGGTGAAAACTTCATGATTTTATTAGCTAGCCGTTTAGATGCAGTAGTTTACTCATTAGGTTTAGCACGTACACGTCGTCAAGCTCGTCAATTAGTTGGCCATGGTCACATTGAAGTTGATGGTAAACGTGTTGACATCCCATCATACACTTTAAAACCTGGTCAAGTTATCTCAGTTCGTGAAAAATCACAAAACTTAGATATCATTAAAGAATCTGTTGAAATCAACAATTTCGTACCAGAATATTTAGATTTCGATGCTGACAGCTTAAAAGGTACTTTCGTTCGCTTACCAGAACGTAGTGAATTACCAGCTGAAATTAATGAACAATTAATCGTTGAGTACTACTCAAGATAAGTTGATTAATATTCTACCACCCTTTCCATTTTGGTCAGGGTGGTTTTTTATTTATAATTTAAATATATCATCTGGTATATCTGAGATAATTCCATCTACTCCTAAATGAATCAATTTTTTCACATCTTTCATGTTATTTACTGTATAAGGTATTACTTTAAGATGATGTTCATGAGCACGCTTGATAAATTTTTTATTTATTAATTTATAGTTAGGATTTATAAATTGTGCAAAAGAAGCTATATTTTCAAAATCAGGTTGTTTGTACCAGTATTGCTTTTTACTTATTAAAACACCTAGTGCATATTTCTTTGTGTATTCAGACATTCTTTTAACACTTTCCACATCAAATGACTGAATAATGACTCTATGAGAGGGAATTTGAAATTTATCGAGTTCCTCAAGTAACGCTTTTTCAATGCCAGGATACTGTTCTGGTTTTTTTATTTCAATAAGTAATGTTTTAGAGTAATTTTTAAATAATGAAAGTACTTCGCTAAAAGTAGAAATACGAGTATTTTTAAAAGTTTCACCATGTCTGATTCCAAAATCAAATTGTTTTAATTCTTCTAAAGTAAAATCTTTTACTTTACCCTTTTGATTCGATGTGCGGTCAATGGAATCGTCATGAATGACTACTAATTGTTTATCTTTTGTAAAATGTACATCAATTTCTAACATATCAATATGTTGCATAAGGGCTGCTTTAAAACCTTCTACCGTATTTTCAGGATATTTCTGCGATAATCCACGGTGTGCAACGATTTGAAATGATGTATTAGGCTTTTGTATTTTCATTTTTAAATACCATCCTTTAAATTAATTATATGTTCAACTACACTTAAATTACCATAATGATATAGGAGGTCAATAATAATGGTTAAACACGATTTTGTAGTTCATACGTCATGGCGTGGAGGTCGTGAAGAAATCGGTAAAGTTAATGGCGATGTAATTTCTGAGCAAATTTCTATTCCCTCTTCACTTGGTGGTAATGGAACTGGGACAAATCCCGATGAAATGTTAGTTGCAGCAGCCTCATCATGTTATATTATCTCTTTAGCTGCTACACTTGAAAGAGCTAAATTTACTAATATTCATTTAGAAATTAAGTCAATTGGAAGCGCAGTGTTTGAAAATGGAAAATTTAAAATGGAAAAAATCACTCATTATCCAACAATATCTCTTACAGAAGAAGAAAAAACGCATCTTAATAAACGACTTCCTAAACTATTAGATATTGCTGATCATCATTGTATGATATCTAACTCAATTCGAAACAACGTTAAAATAGAAATTCAAGCAACCATTCAAGATTAGAACTAAAAGCGGTCGATTTAACTGCCGCTTTTTATTTTAGACTTTTAAATTTTCAGAATATTTGGTAAAATTAAAAAATCTTATATCAGGAGGAAGATTTACGATGTATTATTATGAACCCTTATTATTAACACCTGGACCAACCCCTGTACCTGATGAAATCACACATGCACTTAATTTATCAATGGTAGGCCATCGTTCTTCAGATTTTGAAGCTATCGCAGAAGAAGCATTTAATCATTTAAAACCTATTTTTGGAACTAAAAATAAAGTAATGATTCTTACTTCAAGTGGTACTAGCGTCTTAGAAGCTAGTATGTTAAATATAGTCAATCCCGAGGATCATTTTGTAGTCATTGTATCAGGTGCATTTGGCAATCGTTTTAAACAAATTGCTGAAACATATTATAAGAATGTACATGTTTATGATGTTGAATGGGGAAAAGCGGTCGACATTGAAGCATTTGAAACATATTTACATTCACTTAAACATGATATTACTGCTGTATTCACCCAATTTTGCGAGACTTCTACTGCTGTACTTCACCCTATACACAAATTAGGAAAAGTGATTAAAGCATTCAATCAAGACATTTACTTCGTTGTCGATGGCGTAAGTTGTATTGGTGCCGTTGATGTCGATTTAGAAAGAGACAATATTGATGTACTCGTGTCAGGTAGCCAGAAAGCTTTAATGTTACCGCCTGGCCTATCTTTTGTTGCTTATAATCATCGTGCACAAGAGCGATTTAAAGCAGTTAAAACACCACGTTTTTATTTAAATTTAAATAAGTACTTTGATTCTATTGAACAAAATTCTACTCCATTCACACCAAATGTTGGATTATTTAGAGCGGTTAACGCTTATGCTGCACTTATTAAAAAAGAAGGATTTAACAATACCATTCACAGACATTACTCGATTAGAGATGGTTTAAGAGAAA
>NZ_KV826331.1:219562-234680 GCF_001835895.1 Staphylococcus sp. HMSC034C12
TGGTTTAAGAGAAAGTTTAAAAGCATTAGATTTAAAATTATTAGTTACTAAAGACTCATATGCCTCTCCTACTGTTACTTCTTTTATCCCTCACGATAAAGACGAATTAACATATATTAAATCAACACTAAAATCAAGATTTAATATTACTATTGCTGGTGGTCAAGGCAAACTAAAAGGAACCATTTTGAGAATTGGTCACATGGGAAAAGTGTCACCTTTTGATATTTTATCTGTTGTTTCAGCTTTAGAAATCATTCTTACAGATTATCGTAAAGTCAATTATATTGGCAAAGCTACGCTAAAATTTACGGAGGTAATTCAACATGACGCATAATATTTTAGTTTCAGATCCAATTTCAGAAGAAGGTTTACAAAGTTTAATCCATCATCCTGATTTTAAGGTTGATTTTAAATCTGGTTTAACTGAAAAAGAACTTGTCGATATTATTCCTAACTATCAAGGGTTAATCGTACGTAGTCAAACTCAAGTCACAGAATCTATTATTAACCATGCTTCAAACTTAAAAGTTATTGCTAGAGCCGGTGTAGGTGTGGATAATATTGATATAAAATCAGCAACTCTAAATGGTATACTCGTTGTAAATGCTCCCGATGGAAATACGATTTCTGCTACTGAGCACTCAGTTGCTATGATTCTAGCAATGGCACGAAATATACCGCAAGCTTACACATCACTAAAGAATAAAGAATGGAATCGTAAAGCATTTAAAGGAGTTGAATTATATCAAAAAGTATTAGGCGTCATTGGAGCAGGACGTATTGGTTTAGGTGTAGCAAAAAGATTAAAAAGTTTTGGTATGACTATTTTAGCTTATGACCCTTTTTTGACTAAAGAAAAAGCAGAGCAACTTGGAATTGAACTAGCAACAATTAATGAAATTGCTCAACGTTCAGATTTTGTTACCGTTCACACACCATTAACACCTAAAACAAAAGGTATTATCGATGCTCATTTCTTTAATCAAGCTAAACCAACGTTACAAATTATTAATGTAGCTAGAGGCGGAATTATTAATGAAAACGACTTGCTTAATGCCTTAAATCAACATCAAATTGCTAGAGCAGCATTAGACGTATTTGAAAATGAACCTCCTCTAGATTCACCGCTGCTCGATCATAAAAATATTATTGTAACTCCTCATTTAGGTGCATCTACGATTGAAGCACAAGAAAAAGTAGCTGTATCAGTTGCTGAAGAAATCATTGATATTTTAGAAAATGGTAATGTTACAAACGCAGTCAATGCACCTAAGTTAAACTTAAATCATATTGATGAGAAAACACAACAATGGCTTCGTATTAGCCAGCTTTCAGGTGAATTGGCAATTCAATTATTAGATGATGCGCCTAGAGAGATTAAAGTGACTTTTAACGGAGAACATGCTAAAAAAGAAGCTGATTTAATTACTCGCTCAATCGTCACGTCAATTTTAAAACAAAATTTAGGTGAACGCGTGAACTTAATTAATGCTATTGCATTATTAAACGAACAAGGTATCACTCATCATATTGAAAATCGTGCTTCACAGGGGACATTCAGCAATTATATTCAAATTAATTTGATAAGTGAACATGAAGAGGTGAAAATTGGTGCAACTGTAATAGACGGATTTGGTGCACGTATTGTAAGAATTAATGATTATTCAGTAGATTTTAAACCTAATGCTTATCAATTTATTTCTTATCATAAAGACTTACCAGGAATGGTAGGTTTAACAGGTCAACTACTCGGTAAACATGATATCAACATTGCTTCAATGTCTTTAGGAAGAAGTTCTGAAGGTGGACAAGCAATGATGATTCTGTCAGTAGATCAACCTATTACTCAACAAGTTATTAAAGAATTATATGAGATTGGTGATTTTGATAAAATCTACGGTACAACTTTATCAATATAATAAATAAGAAAGGAACGACGATAATATTCGGCGTTCCCTTCTTTTTATTATTTATTAAGTAGAATATGTCTAATGTCACAAATATGATTAACAATATAGTCAGCACCATGTTGCTCTAGCTCTTCTTTTGCTCCTTCCCCACTTAAACCAGTTAAAGTACCTATAAATGTTGCCCCAATCTTTTTAGCACATAATAAATCCGCTAATGAATCACCAACAATAAATACATCATCCTCATTAACAATATGTGTTTGATTTTGAATATAGTGCAAATAATCTCTCTCATTGTTTCCATAAAGAGTTGCAATATAACTAAATGGATTAGGTTTACCTAGTGGCCCTTCTTTTGGAAATACTGACTCAGCTTTCAATACTTCACTCGCTGTAACAATATGCTTTTCATTAAAAAAAGTTTTAAGACCAAAGGATTCAAATGGAACAATGGTTTCTGTTCTTGGTCTACCAGTTGCAATGGCAATGTTAAAACCTGCTTGTTTTATATCATTTAATAAAGTTTTAATTTCTTCCACAGGACGTAAGATCATTTCTTCATAAATAAAACCAGATTTAGGAATAGACAAAGGAGTAAGTTTTTCTACTTTTTCATATAAAGTTGTTCCTAAATACCATTCTTGATATACTGCTCTAGCTAAATTCCAAAGTGGACTTTTTAAATTAAATAATTTAGCATTTTCAATATTTAATTGATCTTTTGCATAACCTTCTAATTCAAGATAAATATTCTCTTTACCACTTTGACTATTTTGAATAAATTTTAACGGTACTGCATAATTAACTTTAAATTGATCATTATAAGATTGTAATTCACGTAGAGTCTCAACTGAAAACGTTTCAACATGAGTCACTTGTCTAATTGTTTCTGAATCCAACTGTTTCAAGAGATGGATAAAGTGAATACTAAATACAACAAATAGCATATCCCAGTTAGAATTAAGGCCTAAAGATTTTAATTGATTTAAAATTTGATCATTTAAAAATACTCGTGTTCTTATATCTTCAATTAATTCATCATTCATATAATTAAAATTTTGAGCGCTATCTAAACCTAAAAAGTCATCACTCTTTAATAGTTCTTCTACTGTTAAGGCAGATACATCAAAGCAACGTTCTTCACTTAAAAACACACCATCTACATCAAATAAAATTGATTTCATCGACATCTCTCCATTTTTTGACTATTCTGATACTTATAATCATAACGAACATTTATATAAAGTCAATGTAATAAAAATAAGAGCCAATGCTTAAAATCTAGCATTAGCTCTTTTATATAAACAATATTTATCAATAGGACTATAGTGTAACAAATGATTTGGACATATATTGTCGCTTTTATTGTTTCTATTGAATTATTTCAACTGTTTTTCAATTTCATCTGCTACCTGTTGAACATGTGTACCAATAATTACTTGTGTTGAATGGTGGCCATTTTTCGTCACCCCAACAGCTCCAGCATTTCTAATTTTTTGTTCATCAATAATTGTATTATCTTTTAGTTCTAAGCGAAGTCGTGTAGCACAGTTTGTTAAACTATCAATATTAGATTTTCCACCTAAACCTTCTAATATTTGTGTAGCTGGTTGATGATATTTTCCACTTTTTGATTTATCTGTAGTCGTCGTTTCTTCTACTACTGGATCAGCTAGTAAGTTATCACCACGTCCTATTGTATTTAAATTCAATACTTTAATCATAATTCTAAAAATAATATAATATAAAATAAAGAATACAATACCTTGAACTAATAGCATTAAAGGGTGATTAGCGACTGGATTAATTAGCGATAAAACATAATCAATTAATCCTGCACTAAATGAGAATCCCGCAGTCCAATGAAATAGAGATGCAATAAGTAATGAAAGTCCTGTTAATAAGGCATGTATGATAAAAAGTACAGGTGCAACAAACATAAATGCAAATTCAATTGGCTCTGTAACGCCTACTACAAATGCTGAAATAGCACTTGCTAAAAACCATCCCCATACTTGCTTTTGTTGCTTTGTCTCAGCACTGTGATACATTGCAAGTGCTGCTGCTGGTATACCAAACATCATAATTGGGAAGAAACCTGCTTGATAACGTCCTGTTATACCTTTTACTGCATCTACACCTGTTTGGAATTTACCAATATCATTAATTCCTGCTGTATCGAACCAAAATACTGCATTCAATGCATGATGTAAACCAGTAGGAATAAGTAATCGATTAAAGACACCATATAAAAATGCCCCGAATGAACCAAAACCTACTAACCATTCTCCAAATGCAACAATGCCTGAAAAGACCATAGGCCAAATAAATAATAGTATAACTGCTAATATGGTACTAAAAAATACAGTCATAATAGGTACTAATCGTTTACCACTAAAAAATGACAAGGCTATAGGTAATTCAACTTCACTAAATTTATTAAAAGAATATGCTGCAATTAACCCGATAATAATACCAAGAAATACATTAGAATTATCCATTTTTGTAAAGCCTAAGTTAACTGCTTTTTCTTTTATATTAAATAACGTAGCCACATTTTCTGGATTTAATACTTTCGTTACCATAGCATATCCTAACGCACCTGCCAAAGCAACCGCCCCATCGTTCTTTTTAGCCATACCAATAGCTACACCGATAGCAAAAATTAATCCTAATTGTCCTAAAATAGCTGTTCCTACAATTGAAAAGAACATGGCTACTGTGGGAAGAACATGAAGTGCGTTTAGTAAGTTACCTATCCCGGTTATGATTGCTCCTGCTGGTAAAACAGCTACAGGGAGCATTAACGATCTTCCGAGATTTTGAAAGAATTTAAACATCTTTTATTCTCCTTTATTTATTAAAAATTATATTTTTTATGTATTTAGTCCAATATATAATCTACCATATTTGTAAGCGGTTACGCTATATGTTTATTTTATATAAATAGACTATGTGATGACAATATAAAAAAGATACGCTTTAACCAATAAAGATTAAAACGTATATATATATTTAATAAGATATTATAAGTGATTTTTATTATTGATTGAGATAATTAACTGGTATTTTACTTCAAATCCATTTTTTTATTAAATAATCTTTCCACATTGACTAAATAAAAATGATTAAAGTCAAAATAACAAGAACAATACATTAGATAATATATGGTACTAACGGAAAATAGATTTCTTAAAAACTTGTTATTTTCACTCATTGTACTTCTATCATCCATTTATCAATTATTTATGAAAAAAGAAGATTCTCTATTTAGAAAATCTTCTGATGAATAACGCTATCAATATCTATTAAAGACGTTCTTGAATAAGATGAAGTTCATGTTGTAACTGTGTTGTACGTCTTTCTATTTCTTTAGTTAGAAAATCAATTTTTTCGTTACGCTTTAAATCTTTAGGTATGTCAGACTGATAAATAGGTTTACCAAATTTAATCATCGCTTGACCAGTGACTAAACCATGTAACTTCGTTGGTCCAACATAAGCAGCTGGTAAGATTGGTGCTTTACCTAGCATAGCAATCGTTGCAGCTCCACGTTTTAAAGGCGCGCCTTCAACTGAAGTTCTATGACCTGTTGGGAAGATACCTACTGTTTTATGATCTTTCAATAATTTAACAGGTTGCTTTAACGTACTAGGTCCCGGATTTTCTCGATCTACTGGAAAAGCATTTAAAGATCTTAAAAATTTGCCACCCCATTTATTACTAAATAATTCTTTTTTAGCCATATAATGAATTTCATTTGGAATTAAAGCTAATCCTAATAAAATCACTTCATTATAACTTTCATGGGTACAAGTCACAACATATTTACTATCTTTAGGAATGTTCTCTTTACCTACAATATGTAATGAACGTGCCATTTTTACGATTATTAATTCTAAAAATTTACTAATAAATTTATACATTTTGTCACCTACTTCTAAGTTTCTACACTTAGTCGATTTTATCATTAACTTATCACGTGAACAAGATTTTAAAAGATACATCTTAAGTCTGATAGCTATTTACTAGAAATATTTAAATATTTTCTTCATAATTGAGATAATGGTTAAAATAAATACGGAGGTTTCATATGACAGAATATAATCAATATTTTCAATCCAGTGATTATCAACATTCACGTCCACCTAAACCGAAATTTCCATGGTTTAGAATTATTATTATTGCTCTAATCGCTGGTATCATAGGAGCATTAATTGTTTTAGGAGTTAATCGACTTATGAATGGAGATGATTCAAATAGTGGTGGATTTCAAGTCCAACAAGCTACAAATGATAAAGGTGGCAATGTGTTAGACGGTAAAAGTGATAAATATAAATCGGTTAATGCCATGATCAAAGATGTCTCTCCTGCTATTGTAGGTGTCATCAACATGCAAAAGGCAACAAGTTTTGACGATTTATTACAAGGTAAATCAACTAAAGCACAAGAAGCTGGTATCGGTTCTGGTGTTATTTATCAAATTAACAACAATTCTTCTTATATCGTCACTAATAATCATGTTATTGATGGTGCATCACAAATTAAAGTACAATTACATAATGGTAAACAAGTAGAAGCAAAGCTTGTAGGTACAGATGTAGTTTCAGATATTGCAGTTTTAAAAATTGATTCTCAAAAAGGAATTAAAGCAATGAAATTCGCAAATTCTTCTAAAGTTCAAACTGGCGATAGTGTTTTCGCAATGGGTAACCCACTTGGCTTAGAATTTGCTAACTCAGTAACATCAGGTATTATTTCTGCAAATGAACGTACAATTGAATCTAATACCACTTCTGGTGGAACTAAAGTGAATGTGCTACAAACAGATGCAGCAATTAATCCTGGTAACTCTGGGGGTGCATTAGTAGATGTTAATGGTAATTTAGTAGGTATTAATTCAATGAAAATTGCTGCTGACCAAGTTGAAGGTATTGGTTTTGCAATCCCAAGTAATGAAGTAAGAGTTACAATTGAACAACTCGTTAAACATGGTAAAGTAGAACGTCCTTCAATTGGAATAGGGTTACTTAACTTAAGTGATATTCCAGATTCTTATAAAAAAGAATTAAAAACTGATCGTGATACTGGTGTGTATGTAGCAAAAGTTAGCCACTCTAGTGAATTAAAAGTTGGCGATATCATTACTAAAGTAGATAGTAAAAAAGTAGATGATGATACCGATCTAAGAACATACTTATATCAAAATAAAAAGCCAGGTGAAACCGTGAAGTTGACTGTTATACGTGATGGTAAAACTAAAGACGTATCAGTCACTCTTAAAAATCAAAAAGCAATATCTTCGCAATCATATAATTCTGAAGATAATAATAGTCAATTTATTCGATAATAAATAACGAGGTTAATCCAAAATAATGGATTAACCTCGTTTTCAATATATCCTTCTCAGATAAGATTATTTATAATTTACCATAAAGTATTTTTTCTTACCACGGCGAATAATTGTAAATTCATTATCAAATTTATCTTCATCAGTTAAGTTGTGATCAACAGACTGTTCTCTTTCACCATTAATATAAATTGCTCCGTTGTTTACATCTTCTCTTGCTTGTCGTTTTGAGGAAGCAATTCCAGATTCAATTAAAACATCAATAATGTTAGTTGTTGCTTTAGAAACTTCAACTTGAGGTACTTCTTTAAACCCTGCTTTGATATCTTTACTTGATAAAGATTTTAAATCACCTTTAAATAATGCTTCTGAAATTCTAATTGCATCATCAAGTGCTTCTTTACCATGAATAAATTCTGTTACATTTTCAGCAAGTGCTTTTTGAGCTTCTCGTAAATGTGGTGCTTCATCTCTAGATTGTTCAAGGCGATTAATATCTTCTTTACTTAAGAATGTAAAGTATTTTAAGAATTTAATAACATCTTCATCAGATTGATTAATCCAAAATTGATAAAATTCATACGGTGTTGTTTTTTCAGCATCTAACCAAACAGCTCCAGATTCTGATTTCCCAAACTTTTTACCATCAGACTTTGTCACTAATGGAATAGTTAAACCATAAGCTTCTGTTTGACCATACATACGTCGCATTAACTCAATACCACTTGTAATATTACCCCATTGATCAGAACCACCAACTTGAATTTTACAATTAAGTTCACGATTTAAGTGGCCAAAGTCAATTGCTTGTAAAATAGTATACGTAAATTCTGTATATGAAATCCCATTTTCTAATCGTGATTGAATTGAATCTTTACCTAGCATATAATTGACACCTACATGTTTACCATAATCACGTAGGAAACTTATTAGTGAAATTTGACTTAACCAATCTTTATTATTAACGAGTACGGCTCCTTTATCTGTGCCAAATTCAAATAATTTATGCATTTGAGCGCTTAAGCCTTCGACATTTTTTGCTACTTGATCTTCAGTTTGTAATACGCGTTCTTCAGATTTACCAGATGGGTCTCCAATCATACCAGTGCCTCCACCAATAAGTACTATTGGACGATGACCATGTTCTTGGAATCGACGTAATGTCATAAATGGTAAAAGATGACCAATATGTAAACTATCAGCAGTTGGATCTGCACCACAATACAACGTTACTTGTTCTTTATTTAATAAATCTTCAATACCTTGTTCATCAGTTTGTTGATAAATTAAACCTCTCCATTGTAATTCTTCTAGTAATGCATTTGACATAGCTATATCCTCCTATAAAATTTATTTTTATTAAATAAAAAAGCACCCTCACAACAATGTAAGGGCGCTTATGCACGTTACCACCATACTTAACAATTCAAGTAGAATTGTTTACTCTATTAATGATACGCTCATTAATAAACGTTGAATAAATAAGTATGAGGTGTATTCATATATAAACACATGTTAGTTCACAGCATCCACTAACTCTCTGTTAAGTTAATTTATATATTACTTCTCCTCTTATTCAATACATATTGAATTGATAATAATTATAAAAAAACCTCTTCTAAAAGTCAAATATGCTAGATATGATATACTGTATTTAAATTTTAGGAGGACTACCATGAAATTATTATTTAAAGAGGTTCAATTTAAAACGTTTGAAAAAAATTATAAATTTATAAAACATATTATGGTAGGCCTTTTGAGTATTGTAGTTTTAGGTTCTATACTTATTGTTCTTGGTACTGCCACTTATTTTCATCATCTCACTCAAGAAGCTTCAAATATAAGTGATACTGAATTAAAACATCGCGTACTACACTTTTCAGGTGATGAGATTTTGAATCACGATAAAAATATTTTAACTGAGTATGATCATTCTCAAAACTCTCTCATCGTAGGTCCAAAACATGTAAATTCAAACGTAATTAAAGCATTAATATCTTCTGAAGACACATTATTTTTTAAACATGATGGAATTTTACCAAAAGCGTTAATAAGAGCAATGATACAAGATGTTTTAAGTTTAAATTCTCGTTCTGGCGGAAGTACAATTACACAACAATTAATAAAGAATCAAGTCTTATCAAATGAAAAAACATATAGTCGTAAGGCAAATGAAATTATATTAGCGATGCGTCTTGAAAAAATATTATCTAAAAATGAAATTATTTATACATATTTAAATATTGTACCGTTTGGACGCGATTATAATGGTGCAAATATAACTGGAATTGCGTCTGCTTCCTATAGTTTATTTAACGTTCCCCCCTCCAAGTTAAATGTTGCACAATCTGCTTATCTTGTTGGCTTATTGCAAAGCCCTTATACGTATACACCGTATGAAGATAATGGTGATTTGAAGTCTTATAACGAAGTTAAAATTAGTATTGACCGTCAGCATTATGTATTAAAACGAATGCTAGTGGAAGGGGTAATCAGTAAAAAGACATATCAACAGGCAAAACAATATACTATTTATGATCATTTATTAACTAAGCCTCAATGAACCAATTAATATCTTATATCACACATTATATTAATTTAAATGATTTATGAGTATTGAATTTAAGAACCTTTTAAAATAAATATATGATAGTAATAACACAAAATATCGATATATCATTTAAATTACCTGAAATTCGTTTTTTACTTGGTTTTGTTGCTAAATCGCTTGTTTTTTCACATGCAATTTTACCAACAAAATGATGAAATTTGTTGGTAAAACAAAAAAAACGTCTGAGACAGTAAATGTCTCAAACGCTTTTTTTAATCTAAATTAGAATAATCCTACTGCATGACCTTCATCAGTGACGTCCATGTTTAATGCCGCTGGTTTTTTAGGTAATCCCGGCATTGTCATAATTGCACCTGTTAATGCAACAATAAATCCAGCGCCTGTTTTAGCTTCTAATTCTCTGATAGTTATATCAAAATCAGTTGGTGCACCTAAAGCGGTTGCATCATCACTAAATGAGTATTGTGTTTTAGCCATACAGATTGGATATTTGCCCCATCCATTGTCGGTAAATTCTTTTAATTGTTTTTTTGCTTTTTTACTGAACGTTACTGAAGAACCACCATAGATTTCTTTTACAATTGTTTCAATTTTTTCTTCTAATGATTGATCTAAATCATACAAGAATTTAAATTCTTGTGGTTGATCGATGACTTCAAGAACTTGATTAGCAAGATCAACGCCACCTTTACCGCCTTTTTCCCATACTTCTGTTAAGGCAATTCGTACATTATTTTCTTTAGCCCAAGCTTTAACTGCCTCAGTTTCGTCTTCAGTATCATGTACAAACGCATTTAAAGCAACCACAGGTTCTACTCCAAATTTTCTAATATTATTAACATGACGCTCTAAATTAACAATACCAGCTTTAACTGCTTCAACATTTTCTTCTTTTAGATTATCTTTACCAACGCCTCCATGCATTTTTAATGCACGAACAGTAGCTACTAGGACAACTGCAGAAGGTTCAAAGCCCGCTTCACGTGCTTTGATGTCTATAAATTTTTCAGCGCCTAAATCTGAACCAAATCCTGCTTCTGTAACAACAATATCTGCTAAATCACGTGCAGTTTCAGTTGCTAAAATCGAGTTACAACCATGAGCTATATTAGCAAATGGTCCACCATGTACAAGTGCTGGTGTTCCTTCAATAGTTTGTACTAAATTAGGTTTAATTGCATCTTTAAGTATCATTGCAAGAGCGCCTTCAACTTTTAAGTCTGCAACAGTAATTGGTTTACGCTCACGAGTATAACCAACTGTAATACGACTGATTTTTTCTTTTAAATCATTAATATTACGAGCTAAACATAAAATCGCCATTATTTCAGATGCTACAGTGATATTGAAACCATCTTCACGTGGAACACCGTTAGTTGGTCCACCTAACCCAACAATGACATTACGTAATGCACGATCATTCATATCAAGTACACGTTTCCATTCAACACGACGTACATCAATTGCTAAATCATTACCTTGATGAATGTGATTGTCTATAAATGCTGATAATGCATTATTCGCTGTTGTAATTGCATGGAAATCGCCGTTAAAGTGTAAATTAATATCTTCCATAGGTAAAACCTGCGCATATCCCCCACCAGTGGCGCCACCTTTAATTCCGAAAGTTGGCCCTAAAGCAGGTTCACGTAAAGCAACCATTACATTTTTATTTAACTCATTAAAAGCATCAGCTAAGCCTACTGTTACAGTTGATTTACCTTCACCAGCTGGTGTAGGGCTCATTGCAGTTACTAAGACAACTTTACCTTTTTCTTCTTTTGATTGAACTTGATTAATATCAATTTTAGCTTTGTAGTGTCCATATTGCTCTAAAGCATGTTCAGGTATTCCTGCTTTTTTTGCAATGTCTCCAATTGGTTTTAATTCTGATTGATTAGCAATATCTAAATCTGATAAATGTGCCAAATTATTTCAACCCCTTGTTTAAAATAAATTTTATGTAATAAGATATTTAGAAATAACTACCAAATCATCTTACTACTTTATAATAACTAACAAACAAATATATGTCGAATACTTGATAGCGTTTACAAAAATATTTAATTTCCTTAAAAATAAATTTAGTAATATTAAAAGGTTTACATAATTATATTACAGTAACCTATATATTAAAAAAGGATAAAATTATTCATTTTATCCTTTTTTTCTACATTACTTTATTTAGTAGTATTTCGATATTCAATTCTATGTGGCAAAACTACATTAGGTTCTGCAATGTCTTCTTCATTCATAAATTTAGTAAGAAGACGCATACCTACTGCTCCGATGTCATACAATGGTTGAATGACACTAGATAGTTTAGGTCTAACCATTTCTACCAAACGCGTATTATTAAAACTAACGATTTGTAGTTCTTCTGGAACTTTTATTCCAGCATCAAGAGCACTATGCAAAATACCAATTGCTTGTTCATCACTAATAGATAATATAGCATCAGGCAAATTATTTTTTAATTTTTCAAAGACATTCACTCCGTCTTTATAGCTTTCTGAACCTGATAATTCTATAGTGTTATTTAACTTTAATTGATGTTTGTTTAAAGCATCTTTTAAACCACTTAGTACATCTTCTTGAGCTTTTTTAGAATAATCTCCACTTACAAGTACAAAATCTTTTGCGCCTGTTTTAATAAGTTGTTCTGTAACTTCTCTGGCAGCTTTAGCAAAATCGATATTAACAGATGCGATATTGTCATCTTTACCATTTGTGCCAGATACTACAACTGGAACTGAAGAATGATTAATTAAATCTTTGATTTCATCAGAAATTGTACCACCTAAAAAGATAATGCCATCTACTTGTTTACTTAACAAATTATTAAAAATTTCTTTTTCTTTTTCTGAATCATTATCTGAATTAGAAATGATAGAGTGATACTTATACATTGTTGCAATATCTTCAATACCTCTAGCAAGTTGAGAATAATAAATATTAGAGATATCTGGTATAATAACGCCTACTGTAGTTGTACGTTTACTAGCTAGTCCTCTTGCAACAGCATTTGGTCTATAATTTAATCTTTGAATAACATCATTTACTTTTTTACGTGTTTCTGGTTTTACGTTTTGATTGCCATTAACTACTCGTGATACAGTTGCCATAGATACACGAGCTTCTCTAGCTACATCATATATAGTTACCGTCATAATTTCCTCCTTGTAAGCGTTTCATTTATTATTATAACGTGTTTTCATTTCATTTTCAAAGTTTATCATAAATTGGTTATGTGTCAAATATATAAGACTTATATTCACAATTGTGTCAAATTTTAGTTAATAGATTTAATAAAATCAAAATAAAACTATTCGTTTTAACTAAAAAAGAACAATATAGAAGTTAAATATAAAACTTTCTATATTGCCCTATATTTTAGTAAAAATGAATAGCTAGTAAATTAAAGTATGATGTTTTATTTAAGTTGTTTAGAATTGTACATGTCAGCTAATGGCTTTAATTCATTATAAAATTTATCAAATTCATTTAAATCCATTTGTTGACCACTATCACTTAAAGCTACTGATGGATCTGGATGTACTTCTGCCATTACTCCGTCTGCACCCACAGCAAGTGCTGCTTTTGCAGTCGGTAACATAATATCCTTACGTCCTGTACTATGTGTAACATCTACCATTACTGGTAAGTGAGTACCTTGTTTTAAGATAGGTACGGCAGAAATATCAAGTGTATTACGAGTAGCTTTTTCATAAGTACGAATACCACGTTCACATAGAATAATATTTTTATTACCTTGAGAAGCAATGTATTCAGCTGCAAATGTAAATTCCTCAATAGTAGCTGATAAACCACGTTTTAATAAGATTGGCTTATTTGTACGTCCAGCTTCTTTAAGTAATTCAAAATTTTGCATATTTCTTGCACCAATTTGGAAGACATCTAAGTATTCATCAGCAATTTCGAAATCAGCTGGATTTACAATTTCACTAACAACATTAAGATTGAATTTATCTTTAACATTTTTCAATATTTTAAGCCCTTCAATTCCTAATCCTTGGAAATCGTATGGTGATGTTCTTGGTTTAAATGCACCGCCTCTAATGAATTTCTCACCTTTGGCTTGTAAATCACGAGCTACTGCATCAACTTGTTCTTGAGATTCAACAGAACATGGACCAAATACAAATGATTTATTTCCATCACCAATAACTCCACCGTTATCAAATTTTACAATTGTATCTTCCGGTTTTAATTTTCTTGAAACATATAAGTGTTTTTCATTTTCTGATTTTTGTAAATCAGTAGACGCTTTAAAGATTTCTTTAAACAATTGTTTAATTACATTATCATTAAATGGTCCGTTATTACGATCCATTAATTCATTAATCATTTCTTTTTCTCGTTGAGGGTCATAAACTTTAGTACCTTGCTTAATTTTTTCTTCTCCTATTTTTTGGGCTAATTCCCCTCTTTTTGATAATAAGTCTAGAATTTGATTATTAATTGAAATTATCTCTTCCCTATATTGTTCTAACTTTGTAGACATTCATACTCACCTCAATAAATTTTACTATACTGAATTATATTACTTTAAAGCGGTAAAATAATTGTATTTAGATAGTATTCTAACAATTACATTAAAAATATTCAACTATAAATCAAATAAATTTTCTGATATTTCTGAATTATTAAAATTAATATAATTAATAATACTATATAAAGAATTAAAAGAGCAATGTAAAATATTACACTGCTCTTTTAAAAAGATTAATCATTAAATGTACGTTTTTCTATTTTACTATTTGCTTTTTCAGCTCTTTGTTGTTGCTTTGGCGTTTTGTTTTTATTCTGATTTTTGCGATTCTGATTTTTGCGATTCTGATTTTTACGTTTTTGATTATGGTTTTTATTTTTTTGAGTTGAATTTGATTGAGATGGTTGATGTTGGTGAGTAATAACTCCTTTTTCAAATTTAGCATCATGGTGAGTTTGTTTATTTTTTGTTATTTCTTCATCTTTATTAAATGACTTATGATTTTTAGTTATCAAATTAGGCACTTTATCATATTTAGAGGATGTTATTGGTGCCTCCTCAAATAATTTTCGAGTATTACTTGCTACATCTTTATTATCTTTTAACTTAGTTTGCTTAGTTCTAGCTGCCGATGCAATTTTAGAAGCTTGTGACTCATTTTCGCTGTTTTGAGTTTGATGACTTCTTGCTGGATTAGATAATTGATTTATTGCTGATTCATTTTGAATTGCACGATGTTGTGCTGCAAGTGCATCTGTTTCTTCTTGTTT